>NZ_JAGIQE010000014.1:0-215635 GCF_017815075.1 Burkholderia sp. AcTa6-5
GATGAACCGCCGTATGCGGAACCGCACGTACGGTGGTGTGGGAGGGCTGAGGGGGTGACCCCTCTCCCTACCCGATGTTCTTCGTTGCGTTTTGGCGCACTTCGTTACCCACTCATGCTGCTTCCGTTACGCGCTCGATGCATCGAGCGCGGCGAAATGACTGCATGCGAGCCCACACCCCCGCGCGTCGCATCATCCCCCCGTCACCGGCGGAAAGAACGCGACCTCGCTATCCTCCCGCACGACGAAGTCCCCGGTCACCATTTCGAGGTTCACGGCCGCCCGTACGGGGCGGTCCATCCGCAGCGCGTCCGCACTGCGCGCGTCGCGGGCGGCCAGCGTGCCGCGTAGCGCGTCGACGGTGAGTTCGCGGGCATCGATCTCGACGGCTTCTTCATCGATTGCCAGTTGTTCGCGAATGCTTGCGAAGTATTTGATCGTCAGTTTCATTGGATTGTCTTCAGAAGGAACAGCGGAATCGGAGACACGAAGCGAACGCAATCACCCCCAGCGTCGCATCGCCTGGTCGTCGTGCGCCTTTGCCTCGACCCACCCGGATTCCCCGTCGTGCCGAATCTCCTTCTTCCAGAACGGCGCATGGGTCTTCAGGAAATCCATCAGGAATTCGCACGCATCGAACGCGGACGCGCGATGCGCGGCGGCCACCACGACCAGGACGACCGGCTGGCCGAGCGGAATGCGGCCGACGCGGTGCACGATCCTGACCGCTTCGAGCCGCCAGCGCGCGCTCGCCTCCTCGACGATGCTCCACAGCGCCTGTTCGGTCATCGTCGGGTAATGCTCGACTTCCAGTGCGACGACGTCGTCGACATCGCCTTCCTTGCGCACCACCCCAAGAAAATTCACGACAGCACCGACATTCGGATTGCGAACGATCGGTGCAAGCTCCGCGCCCGCGTCGATCGGCGCATGCTGCACGCGTACTTCGAAGCCGGCGGCAATCGCGGGCGCCGATTCGGGCTGAGTGCCGGCCGCATCGACGGGCGGCGCGGGGTTGCCGGCATGCAGCGGATCGTCCGGCAGCCCGGCGCGGGATTCGGTGAAAGTCGTCATGACAGGTTCTCCAGTAGGCGGCGCATCCGGTGTCGCGCGGCGGCCCTTCAGCCGCCGACGAGCGACATGCGCACGGTCGGATAGGTCTTGCCCGGCGCGCGGGCCGGCCGTGCGGCCCGGCGCTCGGAATAGCGGTCGTCGCGCCGCGTCCAGCGTTCGCGCACGGCGGTGGCGAGGTCGGCGATCGACGCCGCATCGTCGAGCCACGGCCGCAGGTCGGCACCCTGCGTCGCGAACAGGCACGTATAAAGCTGGCCGTCGGCCGACACGCGGGCGCGCGAGCACGTGCCGCAGAACGGATGCGACACGCTCGCGATGAAGCCGACTTCGCCTGCTCCATCGATGTGCGCGCAACGAATCGCGGTGGCGTCGTGCCCCGGCTCGCCGACGAGCACGAGCGGATAGTGCGCGTCGATCAGTTCGCGCATCCGCGCGGCCGGCACGACCTTGTCGCCGGACCAGAAGCTGGCGCCGCCGACGTCCATGTATTCGATGAAACGCACGGCCACGCCCGTGTGCCGGAAGTGCCGCACGAGCGGCAGGATCTGGTCGTCGTTCACGCCGCGCTCGATCACCGCATTGACCTTGACCGGCGCGAGCCCGGCCGCGTGCGCGGCCTCGATGCCGGCCAGCACGCGCGACACCGGCACGTCGGCGTCGCTCATCCGGCGGAACACAGTGTCGTCGAGCGCATCGAGGCTCACGGTCACGCGCGACAGCCCCGCGTCGCGCAGCGTGCGCGCCTTCGCGGCGAGCAGCGAGCCGTTGGTCGTCAGTGCGATTTCGACGGGCTTGCCGTCGACGGTCGTCAGCGCGGCGAGCCGTTCGATCAGCGCTTCGAGGTGACGGCGCAGCAGCGGCTCGCCGCCCGTGATGCGGATCTTCTCGATGCCGAGCGATGTGAACGCGCGGGCGATCTTTTCCAGTTGCGCGAACGACAAGCGCTCGGACGACGGCATGAACGCGTAGTCGGCGCCGAAGCTTTCGCGCGGCATGCAGTAGCCGCAGCGGAAATTGCACTGGTCGATGACGGACAGGCGCAGGTCGCGCAGCGGACGGCCGAGCGTGTCGGACGGGCGGAGGAAAGCACCGGGCGATGCGTCGCCGGATGAAACGGCGGCGGCCGGCGCGGCGGAAACGATGGCATTCACGATCGGGTCGTCGGCCTGCATGTAGTAAGCGGAGGGGCGTCGCCGCTCGGCCGTGCGTGTGCCGACGTATCGGCGCACAGGTCGTGACGAGCCTCATCGTGAGCATAGTCCGCCGGGTTGGGCCGGCAGAGACACAATCGCGCCCGAATCGCAGGAATACAGTTCGCCGCCCGGGACGCGCGACAGGCGCGGCGAGCGAGGCGAACGCGCCGTATCGGGTGGAGAGTCGACTTCACGCTCATGCGAGCCAGCGCGCGAATTCGTAGTACGGAACCGCGTCGCCGCGCGCGATGGTGCGCCCGGCCGGCAGCCGCGCGAGCCCGCTTGCCTGCACCAGCGACTGCAGCGTGCCGGCGCCTTGCTGACGCAGCGTATCGAGCACGGGCGCACCGTTTGCGTCCACCGTACAGCGCACGCGCACGAAGCGCTCGCGCTGCGCATCCGGCTCGAAGCCGGTGTCGATCGGCAGCGACGGCACGACCGGCACGCACGCGTCGCGCCCCTGCAGGCGGCGGATCAGCGGCGCGACGAACAGTGCGAACGTCGTCATCGCGGCGCCCGGATTGCCGGGCAGCAGCACGACGGGCCGCGTATCGAGCCGTGCGAGCGCGACCGGCTTGCCGGGCTTCATGCGCACGCCGGCGACGACGAACGACGCGCCGAGCGCGGCCAGCGTGGGGCGCAGCAGGTCCTTGTCGCCGACCGACGCGCCGCCGACGCAGATCACGAGGTCGCACTGCGCGTGCAGGTCGCGCAGCGCCCGATCGACGGCGGCCGCCGTATCGGCCGCGTGCACGCTCATCGCGACGTTGGCGCCGGTTCCCGCGACCAGCGCGGCGAGCATCGGCGCATTGCTGTTGTAGATCTGCTGCGGCGCGCGCGGCTCGCCGCACGCGACCAGCTCGTCGCCGGTCGTCAGGATGCCGACGCGCAACGCCGCGCGCACGTCGATCCGCGCGAACCCCTGCGCGGCGGCCACGCCGACGTGCATCGCGCCCATCCGCACGCCGGCCGGCACGAGCAGCTCGCCGGCACGCACTTCCTCGCCGCGGCGGCGAATGTGCGACCCGCTGCGCTGGGGCACGTCGAACGTGACACCGCCGTCCTGTTCGTGCGCATGCTCCTGCATCACGACGGTGTCGGCGCCGGGCGGAATCAGGCTGCCGGTGAAGAGGCGCGCAGCCGTGCGCGGCGCGAGCGGCGCCGGCGTATCGCCTGCATAGCAGCGCTGCGCGACACGCAGCGGCTCGCCGTGCGCGAGGTCCGTATGACGCACGGCGTAGCCGTCCATCGCGCTATGGTCGGCCGGCGGCTGGTCGAGCACGGCCGTCAGCGGCGCGGCCAGCACGTGGCCGGCCGCTTGCGCGATCGGCACGGACCGGGTGCGATCGAGCGTCGCGAACGCGCCGGCGAATTGCTGCTGCGCGGTATCGAAATCGGACAGGTGCTTCATGACGAATGGGCCGGGTGCGCCGGTGCAGGCGCCGGTGAGTTGAAGGAAGCGACCGCGGGCGACACGTATTCGACGAAGCCGTCGTTGCGGCAGAAACCGAGCAGCCGCACGCCGGCTTCGCGGGCGACGTCGATCGCGAGCGCCGTCGGCGCCGAGATCGTCGCGATCATCGGGATGCCGACCCGCGCGGCCTTGCGCACCAGTTCGTAGCTCGCGCGGCTCGACAGGAACACGAAACCCGCGTGCAGGTCGGCGCGGCGGCGCGCGCGCTGCCCGATCAGCTTGTCGAGTGCGTTGTGGCGGCCGACGTCCTCGCACACGTCGAGCACGGCGCCGTTGTTATCGCACCACGCGGCCGCGTGGATGCCGCCGGTCTCGCGCATCAGCGTCTGCCGCGCCGGCAACGCACGCGCGGCGCGCGCGATCGCGTCGCCGCCGATGCCCGCGGCCGTGCCGGCGGCTGCGATACGCGGCGGGTGCAGGTCGAGCTGCGCGATGCTTTCGATGCCGCACACGCCGCAGCCGGTGCGGCCGGCGAGCGCGCGGCGGTGGGCCTTCAGCGCCATGAACGCCTGCTGCGACACGGTCAGCCGCACTTCGGCGCTGCCGGACCGGCACTCGCTTTCGATGTCGAAGACGTCCGACGCGCGCTCGACGATGCCTTCGCTCAGCGCGAAGCCGAGGCCGAACGCGTCGAGGTCGATCGGCGTCGCCATCATGACCGTGTGCGAGATGCCGTTGAACACGAGCGCAACCGGGGTTTCGTCGACGACGCGATCGACGGTGTCGAGCGCGTCGCCGGCGCGATGGCGCGTCACCCGACACGCGGTGCTGCCGGTCGGATCGTCGCGGCGGATGCAGGACTCCATGCAGGTTTCTCCAGGGCGGGGCGGCCGGCGGGCCGGCCGGGCCCGGCGTGTGCGCCGAACCACGGGAATCGACGCCGCCGGGCGGGCGGCGAAGGGCGCGCGACCGCCGCGGGCAGGCGTTGGACAACATGTTAAGTGGAGTGAACAGTGCGCCCGGGATACAGCGCCGCCACACGAAAAGCAGTACAGCTGAGCGTCCCGTCGGCATGGTAACTATTTTCCGTGCACACATCTTCGGCGGTGCAAGCAGCACAGTTTCAGCGCACGTTCGATTGATTGCGAGTATCGTTGCAAACGCGATATCGTCGTCCACGCTTCGATGCCGTGCGAGCCGCCGTTCGGGTTCGCATGTGTCGTCGCCAAGCCGTCGCGCGATTTCCTGCTTCGAGCGTACGTCCTCACAACCACGAGCAAATTACGGTCATGGAAATCTTCGATGCGTTCCATCTCGCCCGATTGCAATTCGCATTCACGGTGTCGTTCCACATCGTGTTCCCCGCGATCAGCATCGGCATGGCGAGCTTCCTGGCGGTGCTGGAATGGCGCTACCTCGTCACCGGCGACGCCGCCTACAAGTCCATGTTTCAGTTCTGGTCGAAGATCTTCGCGATCGGCTTCGGGATGGGCGTGGTCTCCGGCGTCGTGATGGCGTACGAGTTCGGCACCAACTGGTCCGGGTTCTCGCGCGTCGCGGGCAACATCACCGGGCCGCTGCTCACGTACGAAGTGCTGACGGCGTTCTTCCTCGAAGCCGGCTTCCTCGGCGTGATGCTGTTCGGCTGGCAGCGCGTGAGCCCGCGCGCGCACTTCTTCGCGACGCTGATGGTCGCGGTCGGCACGCTGATCTCGACGTTCTGGATTCTCGCGTCGAACAGTTTCATGCAGACGCCGCAAGGCTACAAGATCGAGAACGGCCTCATCGTGCCGGTCGACTGGTTCAAGATCATCTTCAATCCGTCGTTTCCGTATCGTCTCGCGCACATGACGATCGCGGCGTTCATCGTCGCGGGCTTCATCGTCGCCGCCTGCGGTGCGTGGCACCTGCTGAAGGGGCGCCGCGACGAGCCGGTGAAGCGCAGCTTCTCGATGGCGCTGTGGATGCTGCTGGTGCTCGCGCCGATCCAGATCTTCGTCGGCGACGCACACGGGCTGAACACGCGCGAATACCAGCCGGCGAAGATCGCGGCGATCGAAGGGTTGTGGGAAACGGAGAAGGGCGGCACCGCGCTGAACCTCGTCGGGCTGCCCGACATGCAGGCCGAAACCACGCGCTATGCGATCCAGGTGCCGCACCTCGGCAGCCTGATCCTCACGCACAGCTGGGACGGCGAGATCCGCGGGCTGAAGGAATTCGCGCCGCAGGACCGCCCGTATTCGCCGATCATCTTCTGGACCTTCCGGATCATGGCCGGCCTCGGGATGCTGATGCTGCTGACCGCGCTGCTTGGGCTGCTGCTGAGAAAGGGCGGACGCCTGTACGAGACGCGCTGGTTCCAGTGGTTCGTGGTCGCGATGGGGCCGTCGGGCATCGTCGCGCTGCTGGCCGGCTGGATCACGACCGAGGTCGGGCGGCAGCCGTGGACCGTGTACGGCGTGCTGCGCACCGTCGATTCGGTCGCGCCGCTCACCGCGCAACAGGTCGGCGTGTCGCTGCTGATCTTCGTGGTCGTGTATTTCCTCGTATTCGGAACGGGTATCTACTACATGATGAAACTGATGAAGCGCGGGCCGGCTGCGCAGGCCGGCTACATCGAGCTGCACCGGCATCCGGGGCTGCGCAAGAGCGCGCTGTCCACGCCGCTGAACGTGACGGAGGCGGAGTAATCATGCATATCGATCTTCCTGTCGTGTGGGCCGCGATCATCGGCCTCGGCGTATTCATCTACGTGATGCTGGACGGCTTCGATCTCGGCATCGGGCTGCTGTTTCCGTTCTTCGATGCGAAGGCCGAGCGCCAGGTGATGCTCGACACCGTCGCGCCGGTGTGGGACGGCAACGAGACGTTCCTCGTGCTCGGCGGCGCGGGCCTCTATGGCGCGTTCCCGGTCGTGTATTCGACGCTGCTGCCGGCGAACTACCTGCCGCTGGTGCTGATGCTGGTCGGGCTGATCTTCCGCGGCGCGGCGTTCGAGCTGCGTGCGAAAGCGACCCGCACGCAGCACATGTGGGATCTCGCGTTCATCGGCGGCTCGGCGCTCGCCGCGTTCTGCCAGGGGATCGTGCTCGGTTCGCTGCTGCAGGGCATCAAGATCGAGAACAACCAGTTCGCGGGCGGGCCGTTCGACTGGCTGTCGCCGTTCAGCATGATGTGCGGGATCGGCGTGCTCGTCACCTATGCGACGCTCGGTTGCGGCTGGCTGATCCTGAAGGTCGACGGCGAACTGCAGCGCAAGATGCGGTTGCTGATGAAGCCGCTCACGGGCGTGCTGCTCGCGGTGATGGGCGTGGTCAGCCTGTGGACCGTGATCGGGCTGCCGGCCGTCGCGCACCGCTGGTTCGGCAGCGGCAACCTCGGCTGGTTCCTGCCGGTGCCGATCCTCGTCGTCGCATGCGTATGGGGCATCTTCTACGCGGTGAAGCGTGCGCACGAGGCCACGCCGTTCCTGCTGACGCTCGCGCTCGTGTTCCTCGGCTACACGGGGCTCGTGATCAGTATCTGGCCGAACATCGTGCCGCCGTCGCTGTCGATCTGGGATGCGTCGTCGAGCCATTCGAGCCAGTTGTTCGCGCTCGTCGGCACCGTGATCGTGCTGCCGATCATCCTTGTGTACAACGCGATGCAGTACCGCGTGTTCCGCGGCAAGGTGCGCGAGGGCGACATCGGCTATCACTGAGCGGCACGGCACTCGATGCGAAAGCGGCCCGCCACGCGCGGGCCGTTGCACATCAGGTGCGGGCGCAACGGGTTGCGTATTCCGGTTCCCTATTCCTTTGCCAGTCGAGAAAACATCATGATCGTCCGACCCCGACAGAACTGGCTCCGGATGCTGTTCGTATGGAACGGCTCCGTGCTGCAGTCGATCATTCCGCAGCTCGTGTTCATGGCGATCGTCAGCACGCTGGCGGTCTTCACGAACGGCCGAATCTTCGGCGAGAAGATTCCGCTGAACACCGCGCCGTTCACGCTGTTCGGGCTCGCGCTCGCGATCTTCCTCGGGTTTCGCAACAACGCGAGCTTCGAGCGCTTCAAGGAGGCGCGGCATCTGTGGGGCAACCTGCTGATCGCCGCACGCGCCGTGACGTCGCAACTGCATCGCTACCTGCCCGACAGCGTGAGCGACGCCGAGCGCAACCGGCTCGCCGATCTGCTGATCGCGCTCGCGTATGCGCTGAAGCATCAACTGCGCCATACCGATCCGAGCGCGGACCTGCAGCGCATTCTCGGCGCGGAGCGCACGGCCGCGCTCGGCGGCAAATGCTACAAGCCGGTCGCGATCCTCGACGAACTGCGCGGCGGCATCGTGCGTGCGCTGGGGCGCGCGCCCGGCAGCGACGCGACCTGCTGGATGTTCGAGACGCAACTCGACGCACTCGGCAAGTCGGTCGGCGGTTGCGAGCGCATCCAGTCGACGCCGATCCCGTTTTCGTACAGCGTACTGCTCCATCGCACCGTGTATGCGTATTGCGTGCTGCTGCCGTTCGGGCTCGTCGATTCGACGGAGTTCTTCACGCCGCTGATCTGCGTGTTCATTTCCTACACGCTGATCGCGCTCGAGGCGATCGCGAACGAAGTGGCCGAGCCGTTCGGCCTTGCGCCGAATGCGCTCGCGCTCGATGCGATCACGCGCACGATCGAGCGGTCGGTGCTCGAACTCGGCGATCGGCCGATGCCCGAGGAATTCGTGCCGGCGTCGACGTATCAGATCACGTAGGCGGCGGGGTCGGTAGTGTAGTCGTCGGTAAGGTTGCTCGGCCCGAGCGGGGGCGGTTGTGTAGACTCGTGCTCGTTCAATGGAGCCCGCACCATGCAATTGCTTGATCACGTGTCGATCGGCGTGCCGGATATCGACCAGGCACGCCCCTTCTACGATGCCGTCATGGCTGCGCTGGGCGCAGCCAAGGTCTATGACCGGCCCAATGCGCTCGGCTATGGCGAACGTTGCAGCGCGAATGACCCGGAGTCGACCTTTCTCGCGGTGTATCTGGATCCCGCCGATGTTACGGCGAGCAAGCGGCACTGGTGTTTCAAGGCCGCTTCCCGCGAGCAGGTGCATGCGTTTTTCGAGGCAGGGCTTGCGACGGGCGGCCAGTCCGACGGTGAACCCGGATTGCGGCCGCAGTACCACGGCGACTACTACGCGGCTTTTCTGGTCGATCCGGCCGGCAACCGGGTGGAGGCCGTGTGTCACGCGGCGGCCGCGGAGCGGGAGCGGTCGTGACGGCGCCGCTCAATCGAAATACGTCAGCCCCATCGCCCCCTTCACCTCCGCGAGCGTCGCCCCCGCCACTTCCCGCGCATGCAGCGTGCCGCGCTTCAGGATCGCCATCACTTCGGCCTTGTCCGCTTCGAACTCGCGGCGGCGCGCGCGGATCGGCTCGATCAGCGCCTGCAGCCGCTCGTTCAGCACGCGCTTGACGACGCTGTCGCCGAGGCCGCCGCGGCGATAGTGGGCCTTCAACTCGTCGACCTTCGCCACGTCCGGCTCGAACGCATCGAGGAACGTGAACACGACGTTGCCCTCGATCTGGCCGGGGTCGCTCACGCGCAGGTGGTTCGGGTCCGTGTACATGTCCTTCACGGCCTGCGCGATCTCGTCGGGCGTCGAGCCGAGCGTGATCGCGTTGCCGAGCGACTTGCTCATCTTCGCCTTGCCGTCGATGCCCGGCAGCCGCGTGACCGCCGACAGCACGGCCTCGCATTCGACCAGCACCGGCTTATCGACGGTCGCGTTGAAGCGGCGCACGAGTTCGTTGGTCTGCTCGATCATCGGCAACTGATCGTCGCCGACCGGCACGTGGGTCGCCTTGAACGCGGTGATGTCGGCCGCCTGGCTCACCGGGTAGGTCAGGAAGCCGGCCGGGATGTCGCGCTCGAAGCCGCGCAGGCGGATTTCTTCCTTGATGGTCGGATTGCGTTCGAGGCGCGCGACCGTGACGAGGTTGAGCAGGTATTGCGACAGTTCTGCAAGCTCGGGCACCTGCGACTGCACGACGATCGTCGAGATCGCCGGATCGATGCCGACGGCGAGATAGTCGAGCGCGACCTCGATCACGTTCTCGGTGACGCGCTGGCGGCGGCCCATGTTGTCGGTCAGCGCCTGCGTATCGGCGAGCAGCAGGAATTGCGTCGCGTCGTGCTGCATCTGCACGCGCGCGCGCAGCGAGCCGATGTAGTGGCCGAGATGCAGCGGGCCGGTCGTGCGGTCGCCAGTGAGGATGGTCGGGCGGGTGGGGCGTGTCATGGTCGTCGTTGGCTCCGGGTTATCGAAGCCGCCAGCCATGATGTCATCGCAGAAACGCAAATGCCGCCATCGCTGGCGGCATCACGTTTGGGACATGCAAAAGGAAACGGGCCGCCTGGGTCAGGCGCGCCACCAGCAATGCACGATCGGCGAGGCGGGTTTCGTTTCCATCGCGGCAGTATAGCGTAGTGCGCGGGCGGACGTGCGCGTCAGCGGATCACCGACTCCATCGCGAGGTACGCGGTTTCGGCGGACGGCCACAACAGATACAGCAGGCCGGCCATCAGCAGTAACGCACCGGCGCGTACGAGCGGCGTGCGGTCCTTGTCGCGAGGGGGATGGGTGGGCTGCTTCGATTTCTTCATGCTTGCAGGCGCGGGTGCGCCACTCCAACGGTTACTGCAACGGGTCGCGCGAGGCGAGCCGGGGTGTTGCGGGAATGGGTCAACGAGACTTCCCGTGGGCAGGGTGTCAGGAATCTCAAAAAGGGTTCGATCGTATATTCTGAAACGCACGTCTCGTGCGAAGCGATGCGCATGCTACCAGTTCGGGGCGGTATGCATGGTCAAGGATTGTAGGGATGTCGCTGACTGCCTTCAATCCGCATCGCGGGGCATTTGAGTGCAGGCATGAAGCTGCCGTGGTTCCTCCTGTCGTTCCAGACGCCGATCGCTGGAATCGGCAGGCCATGGCGCTGACCAGTTCGCTGTTGTGGCCGAACGAGCGCGATTACAAGGGCGCTGTCGATTTGTGGACGAAAGCGGCCGAGCGCAAGCACTGGAAGGCCATGCTGAATCTGGCGAATGCGTACGCGCAGGGGCAGGGCGTGGAGCGTGATTCGGAACATGCGATTCAGATCACCGAACAGGCGATGAAGCTGGGTATTCCGGCCGCCTACGATCTGATGGGCACGTATCATATGGACGGAATGGGCGTGAAGCAGGATGCCAGCCGCGCCTACGCATTCTGGCAACTGGCCGCCGATATGGGCAGTCCGAGTTCGATGGCGTATCTGGGCGGCAAGATGGATGCGCTCTATGACGACCCGAAGGCGGGCTTCTGGGGCAACCGCAAGATCGCCCTGCGGATGCTTGAATGTGCGGTCGCGCAAGGCAACGGACTTGCTGCATATGAATTGGGAACGACGATCGCGGGCGATCGAGCCGAATTGAGCGAGAACAACGAACGCGCGCTCAAGACGCTGCATGAAGGCGTGAAATTCGGCAATGCCCAAAGTGCGGCCTATCTGTTCGGTGCGTTCGACGATGGCGATCCCGTGGTCGGCAATGTGAAGGATCGGGCCCGTGCCGAGCGCTACAGTGTCCTTGCCGATCGCCTCGACCGAGACCCCGACCTGCGTCTGCCGAATCTGGACAAGGTCGTGCCGCTGCCGCCCGCCAAGCTGCCCAAGTGGGACGGGAACAAGGAGACGTTGATCGACGCGGCGAAAGCAGTGACTTTCGTGCCGGTGTCGCCGGTCAAACCCGCGCCGCATCCCGTGTCGTAGCGTACGGGCGGCGCACATGTGCCCGGTGGCCAGACGCTGCCGGAGAAGCCGCAGGTCGCCGTTCCTCCGCAGATGGGAACGACGGCCGCCCCTGTCGGTGGTTGCCCGCTCACCTGACACCCGCCGCCCTCGCGCGGTGCCGCCCAACTTCACATCTCCCTCGCACGGTTCGTCCTTGCTGCAGTCCTGCCGAATTTCCGGCAAGGCCGTCGCACATCCCTTTCCCGGAGAACCTCATGCGATATCCGTTGCAGCACGCCGACCAAGCCGCCGTGGCGCGGCGTCCATCCAACCCCGAACCGCACGTACCCGTGTCGCACGTGAACCTCGAGGAGGTGTGAGCCATGAGCAACGAAGCACTCGACCCGCTGCTGCGGCAGCTCGCGGAGAAGCGACTCGGACGGCCTCTCGAGCCCGCCGACGAACAGGCGCTGCTGGAGCGGCTGTCGGGCCGGCAAGGAAACGCGTCGGCGCCCGCTGCCGGCCCGGCCGCGCAGGCGCGCACCGCGAACGCGCCCTTGCCGCAGTTCAAAACCCGGCAAGAGGCGCGCCAACAGATCAAGCATTTTCTGCAGCTCAACCAGCAAAAGGCGTACGAGAAGATGCGCGGCATCCTGCAGACGATCGACACGCAGAACGAGACGACGCTCGGCATGCTGGCGTCGGAGCAACGGAAAGTATCGGGCGTACTCGACGCGCACGAGCCGGCCGGCGACGCGCAGGCATCCGGCGCAGCCGAGATCCAGGACAGCACCCGCGAGGCGCTGGCGATGATCGGCGAACAACTGACGGGCCTGATCCGCCAGGAAATCGAAACATGCTTCCGGCAATACGGCGATGCGCTCGCCGAAGGGCTCGCCGAAGGGCTCGCCGTCAGGCTCGACGCGATGGAGGACCGGTTGCGCAGCATCGTCGCCGGCCCGGTCGAACCCACCGAACCCACCGCTGCCGTTCACGATACGCGCGGCCAAGCGTCCATGGATTAGCACGCGGGTCATTCGGCCGACAGCGAAACCGGCCGGCCCCGTGTGCGACCTCTCAACTACGTGAACCAAGGAGCAACAAATGGCTGAAACGTGTCAAGTGTGCCAGGTCAATCCCGCGATTACCGATGCGGTCACACAGGTCAACGTCAAGGTGGTCGCGGAAGCGCCGGCAATGGCGATGGGCTCGCTGTACCAGGCCCAGAGCCATTCGCTCAGCATCCTGTTCGAGAACGCGGTGCAGCAGCAGTCGCAGGCCGCGATCCAGTCGCAAACGTCGACGAACGTGGGGACGATGCAGCTCTACACGATCGGGCCGGAAAGCGCGGGCGCGGCCGCCACGGAAATCGGCGCGAACGGGATCATTTCCATTCTGGCCGACGTGATCGCGATCGGGAAGGCAGTCAAGGGCTGACGCACGATCGCAACGCCGTGGTTGAGCGGCGGCGCAAGCGGTGCGAGCCGCCGATGCCGCCGCCGTGCCGCGCGGTGTTCCGGAGCAATCGACAGAACGGGCAGCGCCGATTCGATGCGGCGCCCGTTCGCAAATCAGGAGAAATACGATGCCTATCGGTGTAGACGACCCGAAAGACGAGAAGGACCCGAAAGACCCCTGCAACTGCACGACATGCGCGGTCAACGCCGCGATCACCGACGCGGTCACGCAGACCAACGTCAAGGTGGTCGGCGAAGCGCCTGCGATGGCAACGGGCTCGCTGTACCAGGCCCAGAGCCATTCGCTGAGCGTGTTGTTCGAGAACGCGGTGCAGCAGCAGTCGCAGGCCGCGGTGCAACTGCCGACCTCGACGAACGTTGGCACGATGCAGCTGTACACGCTCGGGCCGGCGAGCGCCGGCGCGTCCGCGACGGAAATCGGCTCGAACGGCGTGCTGTCCGTGCTGGCCGACGTGCTCGCGCTCGGCAAGGCGCTGGCCTGACGCGTCACTGGCGCGGACGCCGGGCGGTGGCTCCCATCGGGCGCTGCCGCCCGGCGTCGGACGCCGTGTCGACCCGCCCGCGCAAGCGGGCCCCGGTGCCGCGTATCGGCGCCGACCGACCTATTCATGCTTTCGCCGTGACAGCGCCGCAGCGGCGAGCCAACCAGGAGCAACGACATGCCGGAACAGGTTTCTCCCGCGATGACCGACGCGGTCACGCAAGCCAACGTCAAGGTGGTGGGCGAAGCGCCCGCCGTGGCCTTGGGCACGCTCATGCAGTCGAACAGTCATGCGTCCGCGATCCTGCTGCACAACGCCGTGCAGATGCAGGCGAACCAGGCGATGTCCAACCTTGCCGCGACGACCGTCGGCGTCATGCAGCTCTATGCCGGGTCGCCGGCGGCAGCGGCGGCTGGCGCGGCGCGCTCGGCGAACGACAGCGTTGCGTCGCAACTGGCCGCGGTCGCGCAGTTGATGAACGCCATCGGCCACTGGCGCGGCTGACCTGCGCGACGCGCGGCCCCCACCCGCGCAGGCGGCTTTCGTCCGCCGACGGCACCGCCCGGCTCACGGGCGTGCCGGCCTTCAATTGGCATCGACGATCGTCCGGAGCTGCTCCGGTTTCTCGATCGTCACACCATGCTCGTGCAGCCGGATCAGGCCGTCGCGCTGCATCTTCTGCAGGCTGCTGTTCAGTCGCGGCCGGCTGACGTTGAGCATCGCCGCGAGGATGCTCTGGTTCTCCGGCAGCGGCACCTCGAGACCGTCCCCTTGCATGCGGTTCAGCAGATGGCGCGCGAGCCGGGCTTCGACGCGGTACAGGCATGCCGATTCGACGAAATCGCTCAACTGCTGGATATGCCGGCACAGCTGCTCATGGATGCGTCCCATGAATTCCGCGTTCGCCAGCAGCGGCGTGAAGTACTGGCGATGCAACACCGAAATGCGGCAGTCGGGGCTCAACTGGGCGGTGAAGTTGCGCCGGTGTGCGCGAATCAGCGTGTTTTCGCCGATGAGTTCGCCGGGCATCGAGTGGCCGAGAATGATCTCGCGCCCGCCGGGTTCGTGCAGCGTCTTGTAGACGCGGCCGCGATGCACGAACGCGACGAAATCCCCCGGATCGCCCTTGAAGAACAACAGGCGATTGCCGTGTTCGGGCCAGGGCGTGGCATGCCGCTCGATATGGACGATCAGACTTTCCGGGAGACCGGCGAGTATCGGTATGTTGCGCAACGTTGGAGCGTGGGCAAGGGCAGGCATGTTTTCCGCGCGAGGTTGTTTGACGATGCGGCCACCTAGCGAAAAACGCTGCCTTCGGCATGGCGTGAAGAATGCAGAACGAAAATATCGGGATAATCGGCGGGCCGTCCCGATATGGCGGCACGTCGGCGACAACGGCGCATGGCTGCGCGACGTGGACTGCCTTGTGCCGGCTCGCGAACGCTGCGCGACGGCAGTCGTTTTCTTTCATCGCAATGCCGTAATTCAGGCCGGGCGACGCACCTGAAACGACGGATCGGAGTATGCCGGGGGATTAATGTTTCTGTTCACAATAATCAAGAAAATTTACCGGTTCCGATTATCGTTATAGCGGTGTTACGCGGGTAACAGCGCCATTCCCGGGATCGAATCGATTCTGTGTTTTCCATAAAAAAGGAAGACACGGGATGACAACCTCGAACCAGCACGCTGCCGCCGCGCCCGAGTCTCCGGCGCAGCAGCTCGATCGCACGTGGCGCGAAATGCAGGGGAAATTGCGGCGTCGCGCGCGCCTGTTGTGCAAGGGCGATATTCACCGCGCCGACGAATTGCTGTCCGACACCGCCCTCAAGGTCCACATTTACCTGCAGCGTTCGCCCGGGCGCGTTCAGAACCTGGCCGGGTTTCTCTTCCTGGTGCTGAACCACGCGTTCCTCGATGGCGCGCGCCGCCGCCTGCGCGAAAGCGGCATGCTCGAATTCGACCCGGCGTGGGACGACGATCACGCCGTCGAGCTGGCCGGCCACGCGCCGTCGGTCGAGCAGCAACTGCTGCTGCGGCAACAGCTGCTGCGTCTCGAACAGGCGCTGTCGGTGCTCTCGCCGCAGCAGCAGATGCTGTTCACGCTGAAGTTCGAGGAGGACCGGCCGTATTTCCACATCGCCGCGACGCTCGGGATCAACGAGCCGCTGGCCAGAAAGCGCGTCGAGCTGCTGCGCAAGAAGTTGCGCGAGGAACTCGCGTGAGCGCGTTCACGAATGCCGGCACGCAGCGTTCCTAACGGCATGCGCGGGGTCGATGGCCTGCCGGCCCGCCCGTTCCTTCAATCGCATGCCGGAGCCGAGATCCGAGGAGGCCTCGTGGCAGACAAAGTCAATGAGCAGATTACCGATGCGCTGACGCAGACCAACGTCAACGTCGTCGCGGGCTCGCCGGCCCAGGCGCTGGGCATGCTTTACCAGATGTTCAGCCAGGCCGTCGGCATCTCGGCGCAGAACATGACCCAGCAGCAGGCGGCGTTGAACCAGATTTCGAACGCCGTCGTGTCGAAGGCCGTGGCGATGATCCTGTCCGTCGAGGCATCGCCGAAGCCGGCATCGGGCGGCGCGTCGCTGCCCGCGGCGGGCGGGTCGCCGACGGGTTCCACGCACTAGGACACGACGACTATCGGGACACCTGAACCATGAACATGAAAGGTCTTTTGGATGGACGCGGAGAAGGCGCGACGCAAGCACCGGACGACGTCGCGGACGCCGCGGCCGAAGCTGCGCCGCACGACGCGACGTCGACAGCCCGCAAGCGCGCGTGGCCGGTCAACCGGTTGCGCAGGTTCACCGACGCGCTGAAGGCGCCGGACCAGATCGCGGGGACGACCGGGGCCGCCCCATCGGCGTTGAAGACGGTGCAGGCGATCAACGCGGAGGCGGCGTCCTACGCGACGACGCAGATATCCGTCGGCCCGAACATGATGATCACGCAGGCCGGCGGCATGGTCGCGCAGGCGGCGGCCAACTACTTCGAGGCGTCGACGTCGCTGGCGATCGCGGGCAAGAGCGTGCTGATGAAGGATCTCGCGCAGAAGACCATCGACGAGGACGTGAAAGGCATGGCGATGGATGCGGTGGGCCTGCTGTTGACGGACCTGTTCGTCGCGACCGCGGCGGTCGTCGCGGGCGCCGCGGAGGCGATCGAAGGGGAGGCCGCGAGCGTCGCGCTCGACCGGATCGACGAGAGCCTGCAGAAGTATCAGGCGCTGCTCGACAAGAAGGGCACCTGAGACACGTCACGCACGTCGGGCGCGGCGTCGATAGGAACGTCGCGGGCGATCATGCGTCGAGAACCGCGGCGCAATCGCGGGCCACGCGTGCAGCGGGCGAAACAGTCTCCATCGACACGACCCGCCGGGCCGTCAGGCCCGATGCGGGATGTGAGCGGCGGGCGCGATGCACGTTCGTGGTCGAACGCGTCGCGCCTGCTACCGGCAGTCCAGTCCAATCATGTGAGGAACCCATGTCTTACATCATTCAGAACGCACACGGTGCCGCGCCGCTGCGGGTTGGCGAGCGCAAATGGGGCGATGCGACGGAAATCGATTTCGGCGCGATGACGAGCTGCATCGCGCTCGTCGAGCAGACGCCGGGCCAGCCGACGTTGGTGCGCGGCATCCATCTGTCGATCGTCGGCGACGGCGGCACGAAGGTCTACGACACGGCGGCGGATGTCGCCGGACAGGTCGAGACGATCATGCAGCAGAGCGGCAACATGCGTGCGTGCCTCGGGCGCATCGACGTCTGGCAGGCCAACGTGTCGCCGGAGGTGCAGGATTTCTTCGTCGCGCTGATGATGAGCCTCGGCATGACCAATTGGGTGCAGGTGCCCGACGGCAACCTGCGGGTGCGGCTCGACGGCGGCGTGATGCAGTATCAGAAGGGCACCGCCGCGTGGACCAACGTGTAGCCGGCACGATCCGTCGAAACCGGTGCCCGCGATGCGCGCGGGCGCCGGCCCCGTCCCAGCTTTTTGTTCGTCAACGCCAACAAAAAACCTCGTTTCGCGCCACGCGGCCTGTCAGCAGAATGTCTCCATTCCAGCTCACGCGGCGACACAAGCGTCGCATGAGCCGCACTTCCGAAGGAGACAGCCGTGGCAGTCGAAACAACCTCGATCGATACGCTCGTCGTCGGCGCCGGGCAGGCCGGCGTGGCGATGAGCGAGCACCTGGGCAAGCTGGGCGTGCCCCATCTCGTGCTGGAGCGTGACCGCATCGCCGAACGCTGGCGCACCGGGCGCTGGGATTCGCTGGTCGCGAACGGCCCCGCGTGGCACGACCGTTTCCCCGGCCTCGAATTCGACGGGCTCGATCCCGATGCGTTCGCCACGAAGGACCAGGTCGCGAACTACTTCGAAGCGTATGCGCGCAAGTTCGACGCGCCGATCCGCACCGGCGTCGAAGTGAAGCATGTCGTGCGCAACACGGGCAAGCCGGGCTTCGTCGTCGAGACGTCCGACGGCACGATCGAGGCGAACCGCGTGGTGGTCGCGACGGGCCCGTTCCAGCGCCCGGTGATTCCGCCGATCGCGCCGGACGACGCGCGCGTCGTGCAGATCCATTCCGCCGACTATCGCAACCCGGGCCAGCTCCCGGCAGGCGCGGTGCTGGTGGTCGGCGCCGGTTCGTCGGGCGTGCAGATCGCCGATGAGCTGCGGCGCGCGGGCCGGCAGGTTTACCTGTCGGTCGGGCCGCACGACCGTCCGCCGCGCGCGTATCGCGGCCGCGACTTCTGCTGGTGGCTTGGCGTGCTCGGCGAATGGGACAAGGAAGTCGCGACGCCCGGCCGCGAACACGTGACGATCGCGGTGAGCGGCGCGCGCGGCGGCCATACGGTCGATTTCCGCGCGCTCGCGAATCAGGGCGTGACGCTGGTCGGGTTGACGAAGTCGTTCGACGGCGGCGTGGCCGTGTTCGAACCCGATCTCGCGACCCATCTCGCGCGCGGTGACGAGAACTACCTGTCGCTGCTCGACGCGGCCGACGCGTATGCGGCGCGCAACGGCCTCGACCTGCCGGAAGAACCGGCCGCGCGACGCATCCTGCCGGATCCCGACTGCGTCGCGCATCCGATCCTCTCGCTCGATCTCGCCGGCGCGGGCGTC
Source organism: Burkholderia sp. AcTa6-5 (assembly GCF_017815075.1). NCBI lineage: Bacteria > Pseudomonadati > Pseudomonadota > Betaproteobacteria > Burkholderiales > Burkholderiaceae > Burkholderia > Burkholderia sp. AcTa6-5. The sequence continues at coordinate 18,511 of NZ_JAGIQE010000014.1, forward strand.
ACGTCGATCGTCTGGGCGACCGGCTATGCGGTCGACTACGGCTGGCTGAACGTCGACGCGTTCGCGCCGAACGGCAAGCCGCAGCACCAGCGCGGCGTGTCGAAGGAGCCGGGCATCTATTTCCTCGGGCTGCCGTGGCTGTCGCGGCGCGGCTCCAGCTTCATCTGGGGCGTGTGGCACGACGCGAAGCACATCGCCGATCACATCGTCACGCAGCGCAAGTACCTCGCATACCACGACGCGGCGCAGCACCGCGCGGCCGCCCAAGCGGCGCAGCCCGACGCGCGCCCGCTCGCCGAAGCGGCGAACTGACGACCTGACGACCCCGCCGCGACCGCTTCCCGCGCGGCGGGCGACCACACCGACACTCGAAGGACCTCGATGAGCCAGCCTACCCATACGCGTATCCGCATGTTCAACACGAAGGATACCTACCCGAACCAGACGCTCGACAACGACCTGTGCCAGGCCGTGCGGGCCGGCAACACCGTCTACGTGCGCGGCCAGGTCGGCACCGATTTCGACGGCAACCTGATCGGCCTCGGCGACCCGCGTGCACAGGCCGAGCAGGCGATGAAGAACGTCAAGCAGTTGCTCGAGGAAGCCGGCAGCGACATCACGCATATCGTGAAGACGACGACCTACCTGATCGATCCGCGTTATCGCGAACCCGTGTACCAGGAAGTCGGCAAGTGGCTGAAGGGCGTCTACCCGATCTCGACGGGGCTCGTCGTTTCCGCGCTCGGTCAGCCGCAGTGGCTGATGGAGATCGACGTGATCGCGGTGATTCCCGACAACTGGCAGCCGAACCGCGCACGGGAGGCGACATGACGTTCTCCATCGTCGGACGCTGCCCGGAGACGGGGCAGCTCGGGATCGCGATCAGCTCGTCGAGCATCGCGGTGGGCGCGCGCTGCCCGTGGGTGCGTGCGGGCGTCGGCGCCGTCGCGACGCAGAACATCACGCTGCCGGCGCTTGGGCCGCAGATTCTCGACCTGATCGAGCACGACCAGCTCGCGCCGGCCGCGGCGCTCGACCGGGCGTTGAGCGCGAACGGCTGGAGCCAGTACCGGCAGGTCACGGCGATCGACGGGCAGGGGCAGACCGCATGCTTCACCGGCAAGGAGGCGCTCGGCACGCATCGCGCGGTGCAGGGCGAGCAATGCGTGGCGGCCGGCAATTTGCTGGCCGCGCCGGCCGTGATCGATGCGATGGTGCGGGCCTTCGAGCACGCGCCCGGGCTGCTCGCCGATCGCCTGCTGGCCGCGATGCACGCGGCGATGACGGCCGGCGGCGAGGCCGGACCCGTGCATTCGGCCGCGCTGAAGGTGGCCGGCGACGTGACCTGGCCGATCGTCGACCTGCGCGTCGACTGGGCCGATACCGATCCGATCGGGCAACTCGATGCGCTGTGGCGCGCATATCGGCCGCAGATGCAGGACTACCAGACGCGCGCGCTGAATCCGACCGCCGCACCGAGTTACGGAGTACCGGGCGATGAGTGATCCGTCGAGCCGCGCGCTGCTCCAACGGCTGATCGGCTTCGCGACGGTCAGCCGCGACTCGAACCTCGAGATGATCGGTTTCATCCGCAACTATCTCGCGGGTTTCGGTGTGGAAAGCGAACTGTTCTATAACGCGGAACGCACGAAGGCGAGCCTGTACGCGACGATCGGCCCGCGCGATCGCGGCGGCGTCGCGCTGTCGGGCCATACCGACGTGGTGCCGGTCGACGGGCAGGCATGGACGGTCGAGCCGTTCCGGCTGACCGAGCGCGACGGCCGCCTGTACGGTCGCGGCGCGGCCGACATGAAGGGCTTCATCGCATCGGTGCTCGCGGCCGTGCCGGCGTTCGTCGCGCGGCCGCTGAGCGTGCCCGTGCATCTCGCGTTCTCGTACGACGAGGAAGTCGGTTGCGTCGGCGTGCGGCCGATGCTCGAACAACTGGCCGCGCGCGCACATCGTCCGCGGCTGTGCGTGATCGGCGAGCCGACCGAACTGAAGCCGGTGCTCGGTCACAAGGGCAAGCTCGCGATGCGCTGCCACGTGAAGGGCGCCGCGTGTCACTCGGCTTACGCGCCGTCGGGCGTCAACGCGATCGACTATGCGGCGAAGCTGATCGGCCGGCTCGGCGAGATCGGCGCGGCGCTCGCACGCCCCGAGCGGCACGACAGCCGCTTCGATCCGCCGTTCTCGACCGTGCAGACGGGCTTGATCAAGGGTGGCCGCGCGCTGAACATCGTGCCGGCCGAATGCGAGTTCGATTTCGAGGTGCGCGCGCTGCCGGATTTCGATGCGCACGACGTGCCGAGAAAGCTGCAGGACTATGCGGAATCCGAACTGTTGCCGCGGATGCGCGCGGTGCAGCCCGATACCGACATTCAACTGAAACCGCTCGGCGCGTATCCGGGGCTGGCGACCGCGCCGGACGGCGAGGCCGCGCGGCTGATCGCGTGGCTGAGCGGGTCCGACGCGTTCGGCACGGTGGCGTTCGGCACCGAGGGCGGGCTGTTCGGGCAGGCCGGTATTCCGACCGTCGTGTGCGGTCCCGGCAGCATGGACCAGGGGCACAAGCCCGACGAGTTCGTCACGCTCGAACAACTGCACGGATGCGACGCGATGCTCGGTCGTCTGGCCGCGTATCTTTCTTCAGCCGACTGAGCTGGCCACCGACACGCACGCTCCGCACCGGGCGGCGCGTGCGTTTTTTTGTTCTCTATCGCGATCTCATCGCGCCGCTTCCGCGACGATCTGCGCAAGCCGCTCGCGGCAGAAATCGACGAACGACTGCGCCTGCTTCGTGAGCTGCCCGCGCTTCAGCCGCGCGCTCACGAGCCCGGACGGGCTGACCGTTTCGCTGAGGGATATCGTCACGACACGCTGGCCGTCGTACGTATAGTCGGAATGCGGGCGCGTGACGAGCAGCGAGAACCCGAAGCCCTGGCCGACCATCCCGCGCACCATCTCGATCGACGGCGAGCCGAACACGATGTTCGGCGTCAGCCCGAGTTCGTGAAACAGACTGACGAAATACGTGCGGCTCGGCTGCACGTCGAGCAGGATCATCGGCTCGACGCACAGGTCGCGCAGCGACACGTGCGTCTGGCTCGCGAACCGGTGGTTTTCGGGCAGCAGCACGTACGGCTGCTGCGGCGGCATCAGCGGCTCGGTTTCGATCGTGCCGTCGAGATCGTGGTCGTACATCAGCGCGAGATCGAACGTGCCGGACGTCAGCCCCTGCACGAGTTCCTGCTGGTCGCCGTCGCGCAGCCGGATGTTCACGCCCGGGTAGCGCTCGCGAAAACCCGCGATCAGTTGCGGCAGATAGAGCGGCGCGACCGTCTCGAAACAGCCGATGTCGATCTGCCCGGCGATCACGTCGTTGTCGGCGAGCGCGTTCTGTTCGAACTCGTGCGCGATGCGCAGCAGTTCCTGCGCTTTCCGGTAGAAGCGCGTGCCGCTCGGCGTCAGCGACACGCCCTGCGCGTGATGGCGAATGAACAGCTTTACGCCGAAGCTCTCTTCGAGCCCCTTGATCGCGCTGGAAATCGACGGCTGCGCGATAAAGAGCTGACGCGATGCCTCGGCGACGCTGCCGGATTCGACCGTCGTGATGAAGTACTTCAGTTGCCGCAATGTGTAGTGAGCCACAAGCACCTCTGATGCCCGCCCCGGCGTGCCGCCGCGGGCGCGTGCGCGTTCCATGGGGAAACAGACCCTGGCACCTTACCTGAAGTCGATCGGCGCCGAAATTTCCGCTGCAGAGCTTTTTCGTATGTCGCGGAAATATTTTTAGTATTTTCCGGTCGCGATGCACGTGGCGCACCATCGTCTCCAACCTGGATCGCGACGGGGCCGCGTGCGCGCCGGCGGGACATGTCATCCGTCCCTGCTTGCCGCGCACGCGCCGCTTCGTTCGGCGCCGCCGCGCATGCACGCGGTGCTGCGTCGCCCGCGCATCCGGACCGATGGCCGGCGCGCACCCCGACGCGCGCCGGCGTGAACGGCACGCGCGCATTGCCGCGCAGGACTGGAGACTTCACCATGACGAACGCGGAACGCAATGCGTCCCCGATGATAGAGAAGCACACGATCGGCTATGTGCCGCCCGCCGAACGCCACGGCAAGGTGCGCGACTTGTTCACGCTCTGGTTCGGCGGCAACATCGCGCCGCTGCCGATCGTGACCGGCGCGCTCGGCGTGCAGATGTTCCACCTGAACCTGATGTGGGGGATCGTCGCGATCGTCGTCGGCCAGGCGGTCGGCGGCGTGCTGATGGCGCTGCATTCGGCGCAGGGCCCGCAGATGGGCATCCCGCAGATGATCCAGAGCCGCGCGCAGTTCGGCTCGTGGGGCGCGCTGCTCGTCACGGTGATCGCGGCCGTGATGTACGTCGGCTTCTTCGCGTCGAACATCGTGCTCGCCGGCAAGTCGGTGCACGGCATCGCGTCGTCGGTGCCGGTGCCCGTCGGCATCGTGATCGGCGCGGTGGGCTCCGGGCTGATCGGGATCGTCGGCTACCGGTTCATCCATATCCTGAACCGGATCGGCACGTGGGTGCTCGGCATCGGCATCGCCGTCGGCTTCTGGATGATCCTGTCGCACGTGAACACCGCCGATTTCCTGACGCGCGGCGGCTTCGACTTCGCGGGCTGGCTCGCGACGGTATCGCTGTCGGCGCTGTGGCAGATCGCGTTCGCGCCATACGTGTCGGACTATTCGCGCTATCTGCCGGAGGACGTCGGCGTTGCGTCCACGTTCTGGGCGACCTACCTCGGCTGCACGATCGGCTCGACGCTCGCGTTCATCTTCGGCGCGGTGGCCGTGCTCGCGGTGCCGGCCGGCGCGGACACGATGGACGCGGTCAAGCAGGCGACGGGCCCGCTCGGCCCGCTGATGCTCGTGCTGTTCCTGCTGAGCGTGATCAGCCACAACGCGCTGAACCTGTACGGCGCGGTGCTCGCGGTGATCACGTCGGTGCAGACGTTCGCGTACAAGTGGATTCCGACCGCGAAGGCGCGCGCGGTGGTGTCGGTCGTGATCTTCGTCGCATGCTGCTACGCGGCGATCGGCGCGTCGACGAACTTCGTCGGCAACCTCGTCGATCTCGTGCTCGCGCTGCTGGTCGTGCTGGTGCCGTGGACGGCGATCAACCTGATCGACTTCTACGTGATCCACAAGGGCAAGTACGACATCCAGTCGATCTTCATGGCGGACGGCGGAATCTACGGCCGCTTCAATCCGCAGGCGCTGCTCGCGTATGCGATCGGCATCGTGGTGCAGATTCCGTTCATGAACACGCCGATGTATGCGGGCCCGATTCCCGCGCATCTGGGCGGCGCGGATCTGTCTTGGCTCGTGGGCCTGCTGCTGACGTCGCCGCTGTACTACTGGCTCGCGACGCGCGACAGCGCGTATCGGCGTCGGCAGGGCGGCGCGCACCTGCCGCCGACGGCGGTGCGGTAAGCGCGGCGTCGTTCGACGCGCTCGAATGAAACGGCGGCCGCATCGGGGGCGATACGGCGGCCGCGAGCGGCAAGTGCAGGGCGGCAGGCGGGCCGAAGGGCGGGGCGTGTGCCGCGACCCTTGCCCACCCGCGGATCAGACCACCGCCGAGCGCGCGACGCGCACCGGCACCGACTTGTACGACGGCGTGCCGCTTTCCTTGTCGATGTAGTCGAGCGGCACGAGCACGTTCGCTTCCGGGTAGTACGCGCCGACCGAGCCCGGCGCGATGTCGTACTCGATCGCGGTGATCTTCTCGAGGCGCAGTGTGCGGCCCGACGCCGTGACCGTCTCGATGTCGACGAGGTCGCCGTGTTCGAGCCCGTACTTGTCGAGATCGGCCGCGTTCATGAACAGCACGTCGCGCCGGCCGAACACGCCGCGATAGCGGTCGTCGAGCCCGTAGATCGTCGTGTTGTACTGATCATGGCTGCGCAGCGTGATCAGCCGCAGCACCTGCTCGGCGCCGAGCGCGTCCGCGTCCTCCTTCACGCCCTTGTAGACCGAGAACATCGCCTTGCCGGTCGGCGTCGGCCACACGCGCTCGGTGGGCGGCAGCGGCAGGCGGAAGCCGCCCGGCGTGCGGATCCGCTCGTTGAACGCGTCGAAGCCGGCTACCGTCTTGTCGATCAGGTCGCGGATGCGGTCGTAGTCGGCGATCAGGTCGAGCCACGCGACCTTGCTGTTCGGCAGCGTCGCATGCGCGATGCCGGCGACGATCGCGGGCTCCGAGCGCAACTGGTCCGACGCCGGCTTCAGCTTGCCGGCCGACGCATGGACCATCGACATCGAATCCTCGACGGTGATCGATTGCCGGCCGGTGGCCTGCATGTCGAGCTCGGTGCGGCCGAGCACCGGCAGGATGAAGGTTTCCTTGCCGACCAGCAGGTGCGAACGGTTCAGCTTCGTGCCGAGATGCACGCTCAGGTCGAGCTTCGCCATCGCCGGGAACGACAGCTCCGGATCGGGCAGCGCGACCGCGAAGTTGCCGCCGAGGCACAGCAGCGCCTTCGCGGTGCCGTCGATCATCGCTTGCATCGCTTGCACCGCATCGTGCCCGTGTTTCGCGGGCGGCGTGAAGCCGCACACGTCCTCGATCTTCTTCAGGAATTCGGCCGACGGCTTCTCGGTGATGCCGACCGTGCGGTTGCCCTGCACGTTCGAATGGCCGCGCAGCGGGCACACGCCGGCGCCGGGCTTGCCGATGTTGCCGCGCATCAGCAGCAGGTCGGCGATCAGGCGCACGGTGGCCGTGCCCTTGTTGTGCTGCGTGACGCCCATCCCGTACGTGACGATCGTCGCGTTCGACTTCGCGTACGCGAGCGCGACCTCTTCGAGCTGCGCCTGGGCGAGGCCGCTCGCGCGTTCGATGTCGTCCCACGACGTGGCTTCGAGATCGGCCGAGAACGCGTCGAAGCCGTCGGTGTGCTGCGCGATGAAATCGCGGTCGAGCACGTCGCCGCGCTCGGCCTCGAGCTTCAGCAGCGCCTTCATGATGCCTTTCAGCGCGGCCGCGTCGCCGCCCGCGTCGACCTGGTAGTACGTCGACGCGATCCGCGTCGAGCCGAACGACGCCATCTCGATCATGTCCTGCGGATCGGCGAAGCGTTCGAGCGCGCGTTCGCGCAGCGGGTTGAACACGATGATCGGCACGTTGCGGCGCGAACACTCGTGCAGCGTGCCCATCATCCGCGGATGGTTCGTGCCGGGGTTGTGGCCGATCGAGATGATCAGCTCGCAGTGGTCGAAATCCTCGAGCGACACGGTGCCCTTGCCGATGCCGATCGACTGCGGCAGGCCGACGCTGGTCGGCTCGTGGCACATGTTCGAGCAGTCGGGGAAGTTGTTGGTGCCGAGCTCGCGCGCGAACAGCTGGTACAGGTACGCGGCTTCGTTCGACGCGCGGCCCGACGTGTAGAACTCGACCTGCTCGGGCGGCAGCGCGCGCAGCACTTCGCCGATGCGCGCGAACGCGTCGTCCCATTCGATCGCGTGGAACGTGTCGGTCGCGCGGTCGTAGACGAGCGGATGCGTGAGCCGGCCCATGTTCTCCAGTTCGTAGTCCGACATGCGCAGCAGCGACGACACGGTGTTCGCCGCGAAGAACTCCGGCGTCACGCGCTTGGTCGTCGCTTCCCACGTAACGGCCTTCGCGCCGTTCTCGCAGAACTGGAACGTCGACTTGTGCTCCTTGTCCGGCCACGCGCAGCCGGGGCAGTCGAAGCCGTCGGGCTGGTTGGTCCGCATCAGCACGATCGGCGCCTCGATGGTTTCCATTTGCGTGCGCACCGCATCGGCTGTCGCGCGAAGCGCGCCCCAACCGCCGGCGGGCCCGTCGTATTTCCTGATGCCTGGCACTTCGCGTCGATTTGTCATGTGAATCTCCAATAGCCGGGCCCGATGCGGGTGGCTCGGTTGCGCCGTGTCGCGGCGTGGGGCGGCTCCGTCCGCGGACGGAGCCGGTCATGCGTGCCCCGGGTTGCGGGGCATGCGTTGTTTTAGTGCGCGTCCTTCTTCGCGCCGGACGACTTCTTGCCCGACGGCTTCGCGGCGGGCGGCGGGGCGTCGGCACGCGTGTCGTCCGCCTTCGCGTCCGCTGCTGCGTTGGCGGCCTTGCCGGTCGGTTTGGCCTTGCCGTCGGCGTCCTGCTTTGTGTCCTTCGCCTCCTTCGCGTCAGGCGCGGCGAGCTTGTTGAACTTCACTTCGTCGCTGTCCTTGTCGTAGTCGACCTCGCACTTGTCGCCGGACTTCAGCCGATCGGCGAGGATTTCCTTCGCGAGCCGCGTCTCGATGGTCTGCCGGATCTGGCGCTTCAGCTCGCGCGCGCCGAATTCAGGCTGGTAGCCGGCTTCGGTCAGGTGTGCGACGAGCGAATCGCCCATCACGAGCGTGATGTCCTGCGCGGCGGCGGTACGCACCACGCGATCGAGCTGGATCTGCACGATCGCGCGGATGTTGTCCTTCGACAGCGCGTGGAAGACGATCACCTCGTCGATCCGGTTCAGGAACTCGGGCCGGAAATGCCCCTTCAGCACCTGCATCAGTTCCTCGCGGATCGCCTTGTCGGTCTTGCGCGCGGCTTCCGGCTGCGTGAGGTTGTCCATGATGATCGCCGCGCCGAGGTTGCTGGTCGCGATGATGATCGTGTTGCTGAAATCGACCACGCGACCCTTGCCGTCGGTGAGACGCCCGTCGTCGAACACCTGCAGCAGCACGTTGTAGACGTCCGGATGCGCCTTCTCGATCTCGTCGAGCAGGATCACGCTGTACGGGCGACGCCGCACGCGCTCGGTGAGCTGGCCGCCTTCGTCGTAGCCGACGTAGCCGGGCGGCGCGCCGATCAGACGCGCGACCGCGTGGCGTTCCATGTATTCCGACATGTCGATGCGGATGATCGCCTGCTCGTCGCCGAATACGGTCTCGGCCAGCGCCTTCGCGAGCTCGGTCTTGCCGACGCCCGTCGGCCCGAGGAACAGGAACGTCGCGATCGGCCGGTGCGTCTGGCCGAGCCCCGCGCGCGACAGCCGTACCGCATCGCTGACGGCGACCACCGCATCGGCCTGGCCGACCACGCGCTCGCGCAACTGCTCCTCCATCTTCAGCAGCTTCTGGCGCTCTTCCTGCGTGAGTTCGGACACGGGGATGCCGGTCAGCCGCGACACGACCTCGGCCACCGATTCAACGGTCACCTCGAGCGTCTCCGAACCGGTCTTGCGCTGCCACGCCTCCATCATCTCGTCGACGGCCTTCTGCTTCGCGCTGATCTGCTCTTCGAACTGCTTCGCTTCGTCGAAGCGCTTGCGCGACGTCGCGTAGTCCTGCTCGCGCTTCAGTTGCGCGATCTGCGCTTCGCCTTCCTGAATGTCGACCGGGCGCGACGTCGCGCCGATCCGCACGCGCGCGGCGGCCTGGTCGATCAGGTCGATCGCCTTGTCGGGCAGGAAGCGCGACGTGATATAGCGGTCGGCGAACTCGGCGGCCGCGACGAACGCGTCGTCGGCGAACGTCACCTGGTGGTGCGCCTCGAGACTGTCGCGCAGCCCGCGCAGGATCACGATCGTCTGCTCGACGCTCGGCTCCGGCACGAACACGGGCTGGAAGCGGCGTTCGAGCGCGGCGTCCTTCTCGATGTACTTCTGGTATTCGTTGAGCGTCGTCGCGCCGATCAGGCTCAGCTCGCCGCGCGCGAGCGCGGGCTTCAGCACGTTCGCGATGTCGAGGCCGCCTTCGCCGCCGCCCTGGCCCGCGCCGACGATCGTATGCAGCTCGTCGATGAACAGGATCAGTTCGTCCTGCTTCGCGGTCACTTCGTCGATCAGCTGTTTCGCGCGTTCCTCGAATTCGCCGCGATACTTCGCGCCGGCCACCATCGAGTTGATGTTGACCTCGACGAGCCGCTTGTCGCGCAGCACTTCGGGCACGTCGCCGTTGACGATCCGCTGCGCGAGCCCCTCGACGATCGCGGTCTTGCCGACGCCCGGCTCGCCGATCAGCACCGGATTGTTCTTCTTGCGGCGCGCGAGCACCTCGATCGTGCTCTCGATTTCCTGCGCGCGGCCCAGCACCGGATCGAGCTTGCCCTGGCGCGCGATCGCGGTGAGGTCGCGGCCGAACTTGTCGAGGTTCGGCGTGCCGGTCGGCGCATCGACGCGGCCGTCCTCGGCGCCCTTGCCGACCACCTTCACGACCTTCTGGCGCAGCGCCTCGGGCGTCACGCCGTATTTCTTCAGCAGCGTGCCGGCGACGCTGTCAGGCACCGATGCGAGCCCGATCAACAAGTGCTCGGGGCCGATGTACGAGTGGCCGAGATCGCGCGACGCCTGAAACGCGTACTGCACGGCCTTCTTCACGCGCGGCGAGATCGACAGCTTGTCGAGCGGCGCGTCGGGAGCGGCCGTGCCGGTGTGCGCGTGCGCGTCGATGTACGTCTTGATGTCCTCCGGCGACAGCTTCAGTTCCTTCAGCAGCGCGGCACATACGTCGGTGTCCGCGAGCGCGTACAGCAGGTGTTCGGAATCGAGCTCGCTGCGGCGCAGCTCGTGCGCCTTCTCGGCCGCGCGCTGCAGCAGTTCGAGCGTCTGTTCGCTGAACGCGTCGGTCGGATCGACCGATTCGCGCGGAATCTCGGCGGCGAGCGGCGATTCGTCGCCGAGCCCGCCGAACAGCGACGACGGTCCACCACCGCCGAGCAGCGAATCGAACGGATTCAGCATGCTCTGATGCCGCATCAGCTGGCGGAAGTGGTAATCGCAGATCGAGATCGTCTTGCGCTCGCCGTCCTGCATCACGGTGGCGCGTGCAACGGCCGGCCGCGCGTGGCAGATATCGCAAAGTGCGGGCATGGTGGTCTGGCTCCTGTCGGTGAAGGTGGGTCGAAGCGTGACGCCCGATGCGGTGCGGCGCTCGCGCGTCCCGATCGCGGTCGGGGCGGGAAGCGCGAGTGCCGCAAGGAGCCCACGGCATCGCTTCGACTGCGTTCAAAATAACGAATCGACGCGGCCCGTCCAAGACACAGTTCCATGCCGGACCGGCCGTGAATTGCACCCTCACATGGACGCGGGCCGGGGCGGCAAGGAGTACAGACGCGCAAGCGGGCGGCGGCGCGGGCGTGTGCGGCGCGTACGGCTTGCGGTGGAAGGCGCGGGAAAGGGCGGCGCCCGAACGACGCGCGGTGCGACATCGGCGCGCAGTGCGCCGGCAGCGGCCGAACGGGGGCCAGACGGGACGCGACGCGCGAGCGCGAACCGGTGGCGTCCGGCCATGCGTGCACCGCAGCCGAGACGCGCGGTGCGGCCGGGGAAGGCGAAGGCGGGTGACACCGCACGCGCCGGCCATCGCGCAACCGCGGTGCACCACGATCAGTCGGAGAGTGTCATCGCGAGCCGTTGCCGCGCGATCTGCTTGACGTCGGCCGACAGTGCCGCATTCTGCAGACCATTGGCCCAGACGGAGAACGAATCCTCGATCAGGTTGCGCGTGTCGGGCGGCAGCTCGGCCAGCATCAGCGACACGACGGTAAACAGCACGGCGGTGTCGCCGGCCTGGCGGCTGGCATTCGCGTCGACCGTCTGTTTCAGGGTCGCGACCGACGCCTGCAGCGCCTGTAATGCATCATTCGATTCGCTCATGAAATCCTCCATGCAAGATGGGCTGGAGCGGCGACGAACCCGTGGCCGGCGGCGCGGCCGGCGCGCGACGCCCGGGCGGACATCGCGCGCCCGCAATCGCACTCAGGCGGCCGCGTTACCCTGCGGCGCCACGGCCACCGATGCCTCGCTCGTCAACATCAGGAACGTGAACGTTTCGCGCAGGTACAGGCGGACGCCCTTGTCGGTGTGGCTCGTGTAGCCGATCGACAGGTCTTCCCCGAGGTGCAGCTCGTAATCGCCGCCGCGCGTGGACAGCACGCAGCCGCCGCTGATCGCCGGCGCCCAGATGATCTCGCCGCTGACGATGCGTTTGATATGGCCGAGGACCGGATAGCCCTGGTCGCGCGCTTCGCTGAGCGCGGTGTACGCGTCCGACCCGAGCACGACCGAGTACGGACCGTCGACGCCGGCGAGGCGCAGCGCTTCCAGCGCGTCGCTGATCGCGTCCGGGTACGCGCCGACGTCCGCCGGCAGCGTGAGCCGGCGGTTCGACGTGCCTTCGCGGATGCCGATGATGCCGGCCGCGCGGTAGCCGTCGAAGATCGCGCTGTCTTCGGCGAACGCGAGCCGTTGCGCGGCTTCCTTCGCCGGCTGCCAGTCGGCGTCGCGCGCGCCGCGCTCGACGCTGTCGATCGCGTCGCGGCTCAGCTCGAACGGCACCGTCAGCTCGACGATCGTGCGTACTTCGCGCAGCCGCGCGTTCACGAGTTCGCGCGGCGCGGCCACGTCGAGCAGGTGCCCGGTGCCGACGGCCGACAGCTCGGAGCCTGCGGGCCCCTCGACGTCGACGACGCGGCGGCCGGCCACCGATCGTTTGAAGGTGCGCGCCACTTCCTCCTCGATTTGTTCCCAGGCGGACGACGAGATCGGGGCGAGTTCGCGATGCAGGTTATTCATAGGTCGGGGTTCCTTTCAGCGAGCCGATGTTCAGCGAGCCGTCGCGCCGCGGTGCGGCAGGCGCGGACGGCGTGGATTCCGGTTGGGCGGCTTCGGCGGCCGGCGCGGGGCGGTCGGCGAGCGCTTCGAGCAGGTCGGCCGACGGCACGAAGAACAGCGAGCCGGTGACCGCGCGGCTGTAGTCGAGCAGGCGGTCGTAGTTGCCGGGCGGGCGGCCGACGAACATGTTCTCGAGCATCTGCTCGATCGGCGCCGGCGAGCGCGCATAGCCGATGAAATAGGTGCCGAATTCGCCGGCGCCCGGACGCCCGAACGGCATGTTGTCGCGCAGGATCTTCACTTCCTGGCCGCCCTCGTCGAGCGTGGTCAGCGAGCTGTGCGAGCACGACGGCTTCACGTCCGGCGCGAGCTCGATGTCGGACAGCTTGGTGCGGCCGATGATGCGCTCCTGCGTCTCGACCGCGAGCGCGTTCCAGCCGGCCATGTCGTGCAGGTACTTCTGCACGAGCACGTAGCTGCCGCCCGCGAATTCCGCGTCTTCGTCGCCGATCACCGTGAAGTCGACCGCTTCGCGGCCTTCCGGATTCTCGGTGCCGTCGACGAAGCCGATCATCGCGCGCTGGTCGAAATTGCGGAAGCCGTGCACCTCGTCGACGACCGTGACCGCGTCGCCGAGCGCATTGAGCAATTGCGTCGCCAATTCGAAGCACAGGTCCATCGCTTCCGCGCGGATGTGCAGCAGGATGTCGCCGGGCGTCGCCACTGCGACGCGCTGGCCGGCGCCGAATTCGCGGAACGGATGCAGCGACGCGGGGCGCGGCTCGCCGAACAGCGCATCCCATGCGTCGGAGCCGAAGCCGCAGACGCACGTGAGGTTGCCGCCCGGCACGCGCTTGCCGACCGAGCGCACGAGCGCGGCGATGTCGCCGCACCATGAACGGATCGTGTCGGCGTGATCGGCGCCGGGATTGATCGTCGCCACGAGAAAGATCGCGCTGCGCGTGATCGGGCTGTGGACGGCCTGGGAGAGCGGGGGAGGGGTAGTCTGCATCGCGGCCTGCCGGTCAGTCATGTCGGGACGGACGGGCCGCGGCAGCCGCGGCGCGCGAACGCGAACGGTTGAACTGTGTCATGCGACGGTTCTCTTTGTGACGTGCGGATGAAGGACGTTGCGCGGGCATCGCGCAACGGGCCGCAGCGGCGGCGGCCGGCCCCCGGCGCGAAGGGGAGGCGGACGTGGCGGCCGCGCGTTCGCCCGGCGCGTGAGCTGTCCGCACCGCGTAACGGCGTCGAGCCTGCAATCTAGCAGCTTCGACGGGTCTTTGGAACACGTATCGATGATCTGTCATTCGAATGGATCAAACAGGGCCCGGTTTTGTGCGGCGCCCGCGCAGCTGTACTCCTGGCGCGCGCGGCGCTGTGCTCTTGAGCGTGCGTGTCGCGTGCAGTAGATTAGGTCCCGCTACGGTCCCGCCACGGTTCCGCTCCGCCCGACGACGACCATCATGATGAACCTTTTGGAAGCGATGCGTATTTTCGGTGCAATCGTCGAGCACGGCGGGCTGTCCGGCGCGGCGTCCGACCTGAAGCTCGACGTCGCGCAGGTGAGCGCGCGGCTCGATGGCCTCGAACGCTATCTCGGTTGCCGCTTGCTGCTGGACCGCTCGGGCGACGACGTCATATGCACCGAGGCCGGCGTCGCGTTTCATGCGTGTTGCCGGCGCACGCTGTCCGCGGTCGCGCAGGCGACCGGCGCGATCGGAACCGGTGCGTGCGCAACGGTCTCCCGTCCGCCCGTCGCAGGCTTTCCGTTTCCCGACACCCCCCGCCGCAGCGATGGCGCATCGATCGCGGCACCGACGACACTGCACCGGACAACGCGTTGAATATTTCCACTGCATCCGCCGATACGACCGCCGAGCGCATTCGTCGCCGCTTCGGCCATTTCCTTCACGCGGCCGAGCTGGCCGGGCTGGTCGTGATCGGGCTGGCGACCGCGTTCGCGATGACGCAGGAGGCGTGGAAGGTCGTGCTCGCGGGCGAAGTGTCGCTGACGGACCTGCTGCTGATGTTCCTGTATCTGGAAGTGCTCGCGATGGACCTGCGCTACCTGCGGCTCGGCCGGCTGCCGGTGCGGTTTCCGCTGTTCATCGCGATGACGTCGCTCGCGCGCGACCTGATCCTGCGCGGCGCGACCGACAGCCCCGAGCGGATGCTGATGACGACTTTCGGGATCGTGCTGCTCGCGGTCGGCGTGCTGATCCTGAGCTTCGGCCAGCATCGCTTTCCGGCGGACGTCGACGATGTCGAGGACGACGTGCATGTGCGCAAGTAACGCGGCCCGGGCGGCATTCGAAGCGAACCCCGGCGCGCCGTGCGACGTGCGGCGGCCCCATTCTCATCCCAACACGCGAGGTGTCGCATGACCAGGCAATTGATCGTCGCCGTATTCGGCAGCGTCGACACGGCCCGCCGGGCCGCGAACGATTTCGATGCGCTGTCGGAGAAGAACGAAGGATTCCATATCGAGAATGGCGTCGTCGTCGAGAAGGACGCGAACGGCAAGCTCGCGGTGCTCGACGCCGAATCGCGGCCGTTCAGGGGCGGCGTGATCGGCGCGATCGCGGGCGGCTTGCTCGGCCTGCTGGCCGGACCGCTCGGCGTGGTGACCGGCATGGCGGCCGGCGCGGGCGCCGGCATTCTCGCGCAAGCGGCCGGCAACGCGCTGCTCGACGGCACGTTCGTCGAGACGGTCGCGGCGCGGCTCGTGCCCGGCAGCGTCGCGGTCATTCTCGAAGCGAAGGAGGACACGCCGTTCTCGGTCGACAACGTCGTCACGGGATTCGGCGGCAAGGTGTTTCGCCAGACGCTCGACTGAGCCCGCCCCTTTTCGAACCGAGTCGGGAGAACCGCATGCGTATCGATCAATCGTACCGCCGCTTCGACATCGCGGCGACGCTGTCGCCGCTGCCCGGCAACCGCGCGATCGCGAGCGTCGACGTGACGACCGACGATCCGGGCCGCCTCGCCGATCTCGGCACGAGCCAGTTCCTGCAGATCCGCAAGTGGCTCGAGTCGAACGACGTCGCGCTGCTGACTGTGGTGTTCGACGAGTGCAAGGTCGCGATCGACCACTACGCGGACAACGTCGACGACGCGTGAGGGCGAGCGGGCCCCCGCATGGCCGGGCTTCGCAACACCGCCGGCCGCTCCGCCATCCTCGGGACATCATGACGTGCGCGCGGCGAACGGCGGTCGCGACGTCGCATGCGCATCTGTTCACCACGCCGGCCTGATTTGACGTTTCCTCGCCAAACTGTCACTTACATTCGCCGAAATGACGCAGTAGGATGCCGAACCTTGTCTTGATGAGATTCGCATTGCTATCCGCCTTCAATTTCGATAACGGACGAGGTTCCAGCCGGGACACCCGCGCCCGGCGACGGCTATCCGGCTTCATGCGTCGGCGCGGCCGTGCCGCCCATGCGGCGCAAGCCGGTTCATCGCGGCCGGGGCGAGGCGGATGAAGCTCTACGAGAAGTTTGCGAACGACGTAGAGCGACTCATTCGGCAAGGCGTATATCGACACGGCGACCGTGTGCCGTCGGTGCGGCAGGCGAGCCAGCAGCACCGGATCAGCATCACGACGGTGCTGCATGCGTATCTGCTGCTGGAAAGCCGCGGGCTGCTCGAAAGCCGGCCGCAGTCGGGCTATTTCGTGAACCTGCGGCGCGACGACGGGCACGCGCCGGTGCGCGAACTGCGGCCGTCGAAGCCGATCGCGATCTCGTCGTCGGTCGACGTGAGCCGGCTCGTGCTGTCGACGCTGCGCTCGATCGGCACGGACGACGCGGTGCCGCTCGGCTCGCCGTATCCGGACCCGAGCCTGTTCCCGTTCGAGAAACTGAACCGCTACGCGTATGCGGCCGGCCGCGACAAGTCGCTGTGGGGCGTGACCGACGGGCTGCCGCCCGGCCATCCGCGACTGATCCGGCAGATCGCGCGCCGCTACCTGGAGAACGGGATGTCGGTGGACCCGAACGAGATCATTGTGACGGTCGGCGCGACGGAGGCGATCAACCTGTGCCTGCAGGCGGTCGCGAAACCGGGCGACACGATCGCGGTGGAGTCGCCGACGTTCTACGCGATGCTGCACGCGATCGAGCGGATGGGGATGAAGGCGATCGAGGTGGCCACGCATCCGGAATACGGGATCGACATCGCGGCGCTGGCCGCGATCGCGAAGTCGCAGCCGATCGCCGCGTGCATGGTGATGCCGAATTTCCAGAATCCGCTGGGTTTCCAGATGCCAGACGAGCGCAAGCGCGAACTGGTTGAGTTCGCAACGAAGGCCGGCATGCCGATCATCGAGAACGGCGTCTACAACGAACTGTATTTCGGCGATACGCATCCGAGTTCGCTGAAATCCTACGACCGGACCGGGATCGTGCTGCATTGCTCGTCGTTCTCGAAGAGCCTGACGGCCGCGTACCGGATCGGCTGGGCGCTGCCGGGCCGTTATCGCGATCAGGTCGAGAAGCTGAAGTTCCTGAATACGCTCGCGACGCCGTCGTTGCCGCAACTGGCGATCGCGGAGTTTCTCGAGCGCGACGGCTACGAACATCACCTGCGGCGAATTCGCAAGGCGTATGCGCAGCAGGCGAACCTGATGCGCGCGATGGTGTCGCGGTTTTTTCCGGAGGGCACGCGCATGTCGAGCCCGGCGGGCGGGTATGTGCTGTGGGTCGAGCTGCCCGCGCAGGTCGATGCGATGCGGTTGTACCAGCTTGCGCTGGAGCAGGGGATCACGATCGGGCCGGGCTACATGTTTTCGATCGCGGACACCTATCGAAACTTCATCCGCCTGAACTACAGCAGCCCGTGGTCGCCGGAGATCGAGCAGGCGGTGATCACGGTCGGCAAGCTGGCCGCCGCCTGCGTCGGCTGAGCGCGCCGCCGCGCGCGGTGCGACGTCATGTCAGCCGATACGACTGCGCGCCGGTGCCCGCGAGCGTGCCGCCGTCGACGATCAGGTATTCGTTGCGGATCGGCCTGCCGTCGAACCAGCATTGCAGGATCTCCAGCGTGCCGGCCGCATAGCGCGCCTGCGCGGACAACGACGTGCGCGAGATATGCGGCGTCATTCCGTTGAACGGCATCGTGCGCCACGGGTGATCGGCGGGCGCCGGCTGCGGAAACCACACGTCGCCGCCATAGCCGGCGAGATGGCCGGACGTGAGCGCATTCACGACCGCGTCGCGGTCGACCAGCTTCGCGCGTGCGGTGTTGATCAGGTACGCGCCGCGCTTCATCCGCGCGATCATCGCCGCGTCGAACAGGTGCTCGGTCGACGGGTACAGCGGAATCTGCAGGTTGACGATATCGACGGCGCTTGCGAGCGATGCCGCGTCGGCGTGATACGTGAGCGCGAGCGCCTGCTCGATCGACGCATCGAGCCGGTGGCGCTGCGTGTAATGCAGAGGCAGGCCGAACGGGTGCAGCCGGCGCAGCACGGCCAGACCGATGCGCCCTGCGCCGACCGTGCCGGACACCGAGCCGACGAGTTCGCCGGGCCGGAAGCCGGGCGGGCCGGCCGGCGTCGGCGCGGTTTGGCCGTCCGCATAGCGCGTGATGACCGGCATCGCATCGCGCACGTAGCGCGGCGGATAGCCGTCGACGGGATCGGGGTAGAGCACGCACAGCACGGTGGCCATCGGGTAGCGCTCCTGTGACAGGGGGAAGGCGGCACGCGGATTGCGCGGGTCGCGCGGGCGCTCGCAGCGCGGCCGGCGTGTTGCGCCGCAACGTCGATCACGTTCTACGCCGGTCGTGGATCGCGTACAAGCTACAGTCCGCGTTTCTCGTGCGCTGCGGGGCGTCTGTACCTGTTCTTTTCAGGAGGGATGTCGATAATGGGATCGTTACCTGACTTTTCGGGAGCCACGTCATGACTGGAAGCGATGCTGCGTCCTCACCCGATCTCACGCAAGGGATCGCGCTCGACGATCTCGCCGACGGCGCGATGATCGAAGGCCATGTCGGCGATGCGGCGGTGCTGCTCGTGCGCCGCGGCGACGAACTGTTCGCGGTGGGCGCGCAATGCCCGCACTACGGCGGCCCGCTGGCCAAGGGCCTGCTGGTCGGCGACACGATTCGATGCCCGTGGCATCACGCGGCGTTCTGCCTGCGCACCGGCGAGATGGAGCGTGCACCGGCGCTCGACGGGCTGCCGTGCTGGCACGTCGAGCGGCGCGACGGCCGCGCAGTCGTTATCGATGCGCGACCGGCCGCCGTGCCGCCCGCGCTGAAGGCGGCCGGGCTGCCGGCCTCGGTCGTGATCGTCGGCGGCGGCGCGGCCGCGATCGCGGCAGCCGTCACGCTGCGGCAGGAAGGCTATCCGCATCCGATCACGCTGCTGAGCGCCGATGCCGATCCGCCGTACGACCGGCCGAACCTGTCGAAGGATTACCTCGCGGGCACGGCTCAGGCCGACTGGCTGCCGCTGCGCGCACCGTCGTTTTATACCGAGCAGCGGATCGACGTACGCTGCAACACGCGGGTCGCGCGCATCGATCCCGCGCAGCGGGCGGTCGAGCTCGCCGACGGCAGTCGTATCGAATACGGCGCGCTGCTGCTCGCCACGGGCGCCGAGCCGAACCGGCTGAACGTGCCCGGCGCCGATCTGCCGCACGTCTGTGTGCTGCGCTCGCGCGCCGATTGCGATGCGCTGATCGCCAGGCTGAAAACGGCGCGCCGCTGCGTGGTGGTCGGCGCGAGCTTCATCGGGCTCGAAGCCGCCGCCGCGTTGCGCACGCGCGGGCTCGACGTGCAGGTGGTCGCGCCCGATCCGCATCCGATGGGCCGCGTGCTCGGCGACGCGCTCGGCGACACGATCAAGGCGCTGCACGAAGCGCACGGCGTCGTGTTCCACCTCGGCGCGACGCCCGCGCGGATCGGACCGGACAGCGTGACGCTGTCGAACGGCGACGTGCTGCCGGCCGACGTCGTGCTGGTCGGCATCGGCGTGCATCCGAACGTCGCGCTCGCGCAGGACGCGGGGCTCGCCGTCGAGCGCGGCGTGACGGTCGACCGCTTCCTGCAGACGAGCGCGCCCGGCATCTACGCGGCCGGCGACATCGCGCGCTGGCCCGATCCGCTGACGGGCGAGCGGATTCGCGTCGAGCACTGGGTCGTCGCCGAACGGCAGGGCATCGTCGCCGCGCGCAACATGCTCGGCCAGCAGCGGCCGTTCGACGCGGTGCCGTTTTTCTGGAGCCAGCATTACGACCTGACGCTCCGCTATGTCGGGCATGCGGAGCAATGGGATCGCGTCGAGATCGACGGCGACCTCGGCGCGCACGACTGCTCGATCGCATACTGGCGCGGCAACACGCGGCGCGCGGTCGTGACGATCGCCCGCGATCTCGACAGCCTGAAGGCCGAAGCGGCGCTCGAGCGGCAGATCGTGCCCGCCTGAAAGCAGCATGACGCCCCCCACCGAACCTTGAAGGGAGACGAGATGAACCCCGACGTCCGTGCACGTTTCGAAACCGAGTTCGCGCCGCGCTGGCCGAACTCGGCACGTTGCGCGACCGGCACGTCGTCGCGCTCGCGGGTGTCGTGATCGTCGCCTGCTCGACCGACGGACAGTTGCGCACGCATGCAGTCGACCCGGGCCGCGTGTCGTCCGGCGTGCTGCTCGACAATGTGGTCGCGCACATCGAATCGTCGCTCGACGCGTGGCGCGCAAGGCGCGTCCCGGCACGGTGTCGCTCGGGCTGGCCGCGACGCAGGTCGACATCTACGCGCTGAGCGCGGCGCTCGCGCCGCTGGGCGGCGCAGTGGCCGACACGACGCTGTCGGTCGACGACGAACTGAAGCTCGTCGAAGCGATCTCGAACGCACGCGACGACAACGACGGCAACAGCGGTAACGACGGCAACGACTCGCCGACGAACTGACACACCGACACGGTCTTTCCCCGAAATCGCCGCGCTTCCCGCCCGCGCATCACGGCGCCGCGCGCGCTGCACAGGCGCACCCCTTGCTCGATCGGCTCGACGGTCACATTCACCGTTTCCGCTTTCGACAAGGAGGGCCTGACATGAAAGCAGTCGTATTTCACGGCATCGGCGACATTCGCATCGACACGGTGCCCGATCCGGAAGTCTCCGCGCCGACCGACGCGGTCGTGCGCCTGACCGCCAGCGCGATCTGCGGCACCGATCTGCACATGGTGCGCGGCACGCTCGGCGGGATGAAGCCCGGCACGATCCTGGGCCACGAAGGCGTCGGCATCGTCGAGGCGGTCGGGCGCGACGTACGCAACCTGCGGCGCGGCGATCGCGTGCTGATTCCGTCGACGATCGCGTGCGGCAGCTGCGCGTACTGCCGCGCCGGCTACACAGCGCAATGCGACGTCGCGAACCCCGGCGGCCCGCGCGCGGGCACTTCGTTCTTCGGCGGGCCGGCGGAAACGGGCCCGTTCGACGGGCTGCAGGCCGAATACGCACGCACGCCGCTTGCGCATGCGAGCCTGATCCGGCTGCCCGATGCGATCGACGACGATCGCGCGATCCTGATGTCGGACATCTTCCCCACCGGCTATTTCGGCGCGCAGCTCGCGGAAGTGAAGCCGGGCGATACGGTCGCCGTGTTTGGCGCGGGGCCGGTCGGGCAGTTCGCGATCGCGAGCGCGAAGCTGATGGGCGCCGGACGCGTGATCGCGGTCGACCGCATCGCGTCGCGGCTCGAGATGGCGTGCGCGCAGGGCGCCGAGATCGTCGATTTTTCCGAGGACGATCCGGTCGACACGATATTGCGGCTGACGGGCGGGATCGGCGTCGATCGCGTGATCGACGCGGTGGGCGTCGATGCGATGCGCGCGACGCACGGGCCTGCCGCCGCCGATCGCGACGCCGCGCGCGCGTTCGATGCGGAAGTCGACGCGATCGCGCCGCACCGCAAGCCGGACGGCCGCAACTGGGTGCCGGGCGACGGGCCGTCGCAGGTGCTGCAATGGGCGGTGCGCGCGGTCGCGAAGGCCGGCACGATCTCGGTGATCGGCGTGTATCCGCAGGCGGCGCGCGTGTTTCCGATCGGCGAGGCGATGAACCGGAACCTCACGATCAAGATGGGCAACTGCAATCACCGGACGGTGACGCCGCCGCTCGTCGAGCTGGTGCGCAGCGGCGCGTTCGATCCGCTGTCGGTGCTCACGCGCAGCGAGCCGCTGACGAACGCGATCGATGCGTATCGCGCGTTCGACGTGCGCGAGCCCGGCTGGATGAAAGTGAAGCTGACGCCGTGACGACACGAACCGAAACGATGCAAACCGAAACCGGGAGAACTGCGATGAGCGATCAATACGACAACTGCATGGCCGCGTGCGACGCGTGCGCGCACGCGTGCGACACCTGTGCGGCCGCCTGCCTCGCCGAGCGCGACGTGCACGCGCTGGCCGGCTGCATCGCGCTCGACATCGAATGCGCGCAGCTGTGCCGCTTCGCGTCGGGCGCGATGGCGCGCCGCAGCGGGCTCGCACCGCGCATTTGCGCGCTGTGCGCACACGCGTGCGACTTGTGCGCGGCCGAGTGTTCGCGGCATGCGCACGAGCATTGCCGCCGCTGCGCGCTCGCGTGCGAGGCGTGCGCGGCGATGTGCCGCGCGATGGCCTGAGTACGGGCGCTTACGGCGTGTCCTGAACCTGGCGCGCGACGCGCTGCAGCAGCGCGTCGAGGACGGCCATCTCGACGGGCTTCACGAGATGGTCGTCGAAGCCCGCGCGTTCGGTGCGCGCGAGGTCGGACGCGCGCGCATGGCCGGACAGCGCGACGCAGGTCGTGTCGCGCAGCGCGTCGATCGCGCGCAGTTCCTGCAGCAGCGTGAAGCCGTCGACGTCCGGCATCGTCAGGTCGAGCAGCATCAGGTGCGGCGCATAGTCGCGCGCGAGGGCCAGCGCGTCGGCCGCGTTGTACGCGACGCGCGGCGCATGCCCTTTCATTTGCAGCAGCACCGCGAGCGTATCGGCCGAATCGCGGTTGTCGTCGACGACGACGATGCGCAGCGGCGCGTCGGCCGGCGGTTCGAGCGCGGCTGGCGCGGGCGGTGCGGAAGGGGCGTTGCGGGTCGTTTGCGCGATCGGTAGCCATATCGTGAACGTTGCGCCGTGGCCGGGCCCGTCGCTTTCCGCGACGATCCGCCCGCCGTGCAGTTCGACGAACGACCGGCAGATCGCGAGCCCGAGCCCGAACCCGTCGGACGGGGAGCGACCCGATGCGCCTTCCTGCTGGAACAGGTCGAAGATCGTTTCGAGCGCGCCCGGTGCGATGCCAACGCCGTGATCGACGACGCGGATCGCAACCGACGGCCCCTCGATCCGCGCGCCGACGTCGATCCGGCCGCCGTGCGGCGAGAATTTCGACGCGTTGTCGAGCAGGTTGTGCAGCACCTGGACGAGCCGTGCGTCGTCGCCGTGCAGGACCACGGAATCGGTCGGCAGGTCGACGCGGATCCACTGCCCGCGCGCGGCCAGCTTCGGCTGGATGCTTTCGACGCCGCGGCACACGATGTCGCGCACGGTGATGGGGCGCGCGTCGAGTTCGACCTTGCCGGCCGTGATCCGCCCGACGTCGAGCAGATCGTCGACGAGCCGCGTCAGTTGCCCGACCTGGCGATGCACGGCGTCGCGACACTGCACGAGCGCGGGCGCGGGATCGGGCAGGCTCTGCAGCACGCCGACCGAATTGCGCAGCGGCGCCAGATGATTGCGCAGCTCGTGCGCGAGCATCGCGATGAACACGCTGAGTCGATGCGTCGACGCTTCGAGCTCCTCGAGCCGCTTGCGCTCGGTCATGTCGCGCGTGATCTTGATGAAGCCGCACAGCTGGTGTGTCGCGTCGTGCACCGGCGTGATCGTCACGCTCGCCCAGAACTGCGTGCCGTCCTTGCGCACGCGCCAGCCTTCGTCCTCGAAGTGGCCGTGCGCGGCGGCCAGCGCGAGCCCGTGCGCCGGCCGGCCGGCCGCGATCGCGTCGGACGGATAGAACAGCGAGAAATGGTGGCCGACGATCTCGGCGGCGGCGTAACCCTTGATGCGCTGGGCGCCGGCGTTCCACGTCGCGACATTGCCGTGCGGGTCGAGCATGAATACCGCGTAGTCGGTGATCGACTCCACCACGGTCTGAAACCGGAATTCGGCGAAGCGGTGCAGCAGGTCGCGCGCGTCGGGCGAACCGGGCGGCGGCGGATGCGGTTGGAGATCGGCGTCGTCTTTCTTCATCGGAGCGGCAAGTTGAACATGCGGGCGGCCGCAGGTCGCCGGCCCGCTGCCGGGCGCGCCGGCGGCGGCCATACGGAGCGAATTGGCACGTCCGAAAGCATAAAGGAACTCGATTCAGCTGATCAATGGGTGCGCATGGGCCGTGCCGTCCGCAGGGCCCGCCGTCCGCGCCGGGCGCGGCATGCCGATTGCACCAACGTGCAGTCCGCCTGCCGTGCGGCGGCCGTCCGGCCGATCGCGCGGCGGCAAGCCAGGCAAGGAGACCGACATGAACAGCACGCTGAATCCCGATAACGAACCGGCCGGCCCGGACGACGACAACGCCAGCCGCGGCCGCGACGGCCGGGCGCTCGGCCCGAGCGACTCGTCCGACAGCGGCAGCGACACGGCGGGCGCGCGGCGCCATCCGTTCGACGTCGATTCGCCGCTGGACGACCACGCGCTCGAACGCGGCGACGCGGCGCTCGACAGCGATACGGACCGCGCGGGGACCGGCGAGCGCGCGTCGGCGGACGGCGATTCGACGCTCGAGGAGGGCGCCGATATCGAGCCGGACCGCACCGAGCGGCTGAGCGAACCCGGCCGCACGGACGACGCGGACGACCCGGACGAATCCGGCGCCGCGCGGTGACGCCCGGCACGCAAAAACTGCAATCGCGTTGCAGATTGGGGCGCCTGACGGCTTCCCGGCGCTGCGGCGCGCAACCGTCGCGGCCCGGCCACGGCGCCGGCACGCGATTTGCATTCACCCGACCGACGCGCGCCGCGACGCGGCACGGTGCCGTGTGCGGCGCAGGCGATCAAGGAGAGACACGATGCAACGACGATATCCCGGACGGTCCGGCGAGCGCGGCGGCCCGCCCGACTGGCACGAGCGCAACGAACGCGCGTACCGGGGCGCTGGCGAGCGCGGCATCCCGGACGACCCGGCCCGATGGCCGGAAGAAGATGACGAATCGGCTTACCGCCGCTTCGCGAGCGAGGACGTGGGCCCGGAAGACTGGGGCAGCGAATGGACCGAGCGCGCCGCGCGGCCGGCCGACCAGCGGCGCGGCGCAGGCGACCCGGACTGGCCGGGCGGCGCGCGCCAGCCGGCGCGCGACGCCGAGCGCGGCTACGGCGAACCGGGTCGCCGTGCGGAGGGTCGCGAAGGCCGGTACGGCGGCGAGTGCCCCGAATTCCGCAGCCCGCACCGGATGCGCGCATCCGGCGGCGAGCGCGACATAGGCGACCCGCGCGGCGACCCGCGCTACGGCGGCAGCGCCCCCGACCTGTCGCGCTTCGGCCGAGACACCGAACGCGACGCACTGCGCCATCGCCGCGGGCCGAAAGGCTATACGCGCTCGGACGAGCGGATTCGCGAGGACGTCTGCGAGCGGCTCGCGCACGCGCTCGAGATCGACGTGAGCGACGTCGCCGTGCAGGTGAAGGAAGGTCGCGTCGAGCTGGACGGCACGGTGCCGGCGCGCTGGATGAAGCACGACATCGAGGATCTGGCCGACGGCTGCCTGGGCGTGCGCGACGTCGAGAATCGCGTGCGCGTGCGCCGCGACGACGAACACGATACGGGCATGGTGCTGCATCCGGACCAGCGGACCGTCACGCCGACCCAGCCTGCCGCACGCGACCCCGAACCGGGCACCGTGGTGGGCGGCCGCGAGCGCGAACCGCGCCATTGAGCCCCGTGCGTGAGACGCCGCGCCCCCGACCGCGAGTAATGCGTGCATGACGACCGGAATCGACGAAACGCCCGTCAACGAACGTGATGCGGCGGCAGGCCGCGACCCGCGCGACCACCGCCATCGCCGCCACCGCCACGACAGGCGCGGCCTGCGCGTCCGGATCGCGGTCGAACTGTGGCGCGCGATCTGGCATTACCGCGCACGCGTGCTCGCGGCGATCGTGCTGCTGGTGCTCGCGAAAGCGGCGGCCGTGTCGGTGCCGCTCCTGCTCAAGGACATCGTCGACGGTTTCGGCCGCGCGGCCGGCCAGCCGATGGCGTGGCCGGTGCTGCTGCTGTTCGCGTACGCGGTCGTGCGCTTCGCGTCGAACGCGCTGAACGAAGTCCGCGACATGACCTTCGTGCAGGTCACGCAGCATACGGTCGCGTCGTTTACCGTGCGCACGTTCGGCCATCTGCATCGCCTCGGCGCGCGCTTTCATGCGCAGCGCGAGACGGGTGCCGTCGTGCGCGACCTCGAGAAAGGCACGGCCGGCATCGGCTACCTGCTCGGCGTCGCGGTGTTCACGATCGTGCCGACGGCGATCGAGATCGGCTCGGTGCTCGTGATCGTGATCGGCAAGTACGGCGGCGGCTTCACCGCGATCATCGTCGTCACGTTTGCCGTCTACGCGGCGTATACGGTGGTGTTCACGCGCCGGCGCATGCGTTACCAGCGGCGCGTGAACGCATTGGAGGCCGAGTCGAATTCGCGCGTGGTCGACAGCCTGCTGAACGTCGATACGGTCAAGTACTTCGCGCGCGAGGACGTCGAGCGCGACCGCCTCGACCGCGTGCTCGACGCATGGCGCGAGGCCGGCGTCGACAACCAGTACGCGCTGTCGACGCTGCATATCGGGCAGAGCGCGTGCATCGGCGCGGGAATCGCGGCGGTGATGCTGCTCGCCGGGCAGCAGGTCGCGCGCGGCGCGATGACGATCGGCGATCTCGTGCTGATCAACGCATACATCATCCAGATCAGCCTGCCGCTGAATGCGCTCGGCTTCGTGTTCCGCGAGGCGAACGACGCGATGACGAACATCGAGCGGCTGTTCGGGCTGCTCGATGCGCGAGGCAAGCCCGGCGAGGACGGCGATGCGCCCGGCGCGCAGCCGCTCGTCGTGCGCGGCGGCGCGATCGAGTTCGAGCATGTCGACTTCGGCTACGAGCCGAGCCGGCAGATCCTGTTCGACGTGCCGTTCCGCATCGAGCCCGGGCAGACGATCGCCGTGGTCGGCGGCAGCGGCTCGGGCAAGTCGACGCTCGCGCGGCTGCTGTTCCGGCTGTACCAGCCCGACGCGGGCACGATCCGGATCGACGGCCAGGATTTACGGCTCGTTACCGAGCGCAGCCTGCGCGACGCGCTCGGCATCGTCCCGCAGGACACCATCCTGTTCAACGACACGCTCGCGTACAACATCGCGTACGGCAAGCGCGACGCGACCCGCGGCGAGGTGATCGCGGCCGCGCGCGGCGCGCAGCTCGACGCGTTCATCGAGCGGCTGCCCGATGCGTACGACACGCGCGTCGGCGAGCGCGGCGTGCGGCTGTCGGGCGGCGAGCGGCAGCGGGTCGCGATCGCGCGCGCATTGCTGAAGGCGCCGCCGATCGTCGTGTTCGACGAGGCGACGTCGGCGCTCGACACGCGCTCGGAGCGCGCGATCCAGCAGGAGCTGATGCGCGTCGCGCAGCATCGCACGAGCCTCATCATCGCGCACCGGCTGTCGACGATCGTCGATGCCAACCGCATCCTCGTGATGGAGTACGGCCGGCTCGTCGAGCAGGGCACCCACGACGAGCTGCTGGAAAGCGGCGGCGTGTATGCGCAGATGTGGTCGCTGCAGGCGAAGCAGCGCGAACTGGAACGCACGGAGGCGAAGTTCGCGCGGCAGCCGGTGCGGATCAACCCGCTCGTGTCGCAGGTGCTCGATTCGCTGGCGGAGGCGGCCGCGCTGCGCGGCGTGCCGGTGTTCCGCCATGTGTCGGACGAGGATCTCGTCGTCAACGCCGATCCGGCCGCGCTGCGGCGCTTCGTGTGGGAACTGTGTCGCGGCGCGATCGAAGCGAGCAGCGGCGGGCAGCTCGAGGTGCGCACCGCGCGCCACGACCCCGAAGCGCGGATCACGATCGCGTGCGCGGGCGTCGACGCCACCGAACTGTCGCTGATCGATCTCGAACGATTGCAGGACGCGATCGAGGAGGCCGGCGGCTACGTCGTGCGCGAACGCGACGATACCGGCGTGACGCTGCACCTGTCGCTGCCGATGTACGCGGTGGCGCCGGCGTCGATGCAGCCCGACGGCGCGTTGCCGCATCCGGAGGCCGGCAAGGCGGCCACGGCGAAGCCGCTCGACGGGCTGCGCATCGCGTGCGTGGACGACCACGACGAGGCGCGCGAGGCCCTCACCGCGCTCTTGAAGGTGGCCGGCGCCGACGTGCACGCGTATGCGTCGGGCCAGGCGCTGCTGGACGACCTGTGGCGCGCGCGCCGGGCCGACTGGCCGGCGCTGCTCGTCTGCGACATCGATCTCGGCGACGACGAGGAGGACGGCTACGCGGTGATGGCGCGCGTGCGCCAGCTCGATGCCGCGCGCGACCGCGACGGCCGTGCGCCGCTCGAAGCGCTGGCGTTGTCCGGCCATGCGCGCGATCGCGACCGCACGCGTGCGGTCGAAGCCGGTTTCCATGCGTACCTGACCAAGCCCGCGGTAGCGGCCGACCTGATCGCGGCGTTGCGTGCGCTCGCGTTTTCCTCCGGAGAAATCCATGCCGAACCTTCTGAATCCGACGACACCCGAAGCCCTGAACGCACGTCGCGGCGGTAGCGCGTTCGCGGACCGCCAGGCCGCGGTGGCGGCCGTCGAGCTGCTGTTGCCGACCCTGTCCGCCGCGCTGCAGAGCGATTTCGTCGGCGACAGCGGTTGCCTGCACATCGTGATCATGGACCCGGCGCTCGGGCCGCACGATGCGGCGTTCGAGGACGCGATCCTGTATGAGTTTTCGCTGCCCGACCCGAAGGACTGGGACGCCGACTATCGCGCGTATGCACGGGCCAAGGCGCGGCTGTCGTGGGAAACGGGCCGCGACGGCCACGTCGTACAGGCGCTGGAGCCGTACCGGCTGCGCGCGGGCGACACGAACCTGTGGGGCGGCGTCGCGCTCGGCGGCATCGTGGTCGGCGTGTCGGGCGCGCAGCCGTGGTTCGACGAGGCGTTCGCGGGCTGCATCGCGCACTGCCTGCGCGCGCTCGCGAAGCACCGCGCGCAGGCCACGCCCGACGGGCTCGCGATCTGAGGGGGCCGCCCAGGTGGGGCCGCCTAGGTGGGGCCGCCCAGGCGCGGCCGCCCGGGCCGGTTTTTACAGCAGGTTATAAAAAAGCCAGCGAGCGTGTGCCTCCGGCCCGATGCGGCGCGGGCCCGCGCAGGCCGGCACGGTTTTAGCTGTACCTCCTGGACGGACGGTTGTCGCGACAAGTGTCGCCGTCAGCCGGATTGCTTTCCGACATCGACAGGAGGTGCAGGTGAACGCGACTCACGATCCAGCCAAACCGCCGCTCGCCGGCCGGACCGCACTCGTGACCGGGGGCGGCCGCGGTCTCGGCGAGGCCATTTGCGAAGAGTTGGCGCAGCACGGCGCGCATGTGGTCGTCGCCGATCTCGACGGGGACCGCGCGGCAGCCGTCGCGCAGCGGCTCGAACGGCACGGCGGGCAGGCGGTGGGCCGGCCGCTCGACGTGCGCGACGAAGCATCGGTGCTGCAGGTCGTGCACGATGCGCGCGAATCGCTCGGCGACCTCGACGTGATCGTCAACAACGCGGCGATCGACGTGACCGCGCCGATCGACGACGTGAGCGTCGACGCGTGGCAGCAGGTGCTGATGACGAACCTGTTCGGCCCGTACCTGATGTGTCACGCGGCCGTGCCGATGATGAAGGCGCGCGGCGACGGCCATATCGTGAACATCGCGTCGACCGCGTCCAAGCGTGCGTGGCCGAACGCGTCCGCGTATCACGCGACGAAGTGGGGGCTGCTCGGCCTGTCGCACGCACTGCATGCCGAGCTGCGGCCGAGCGGCGTGCGCGTGTCGGCGATCGTCGCGGGCGGGATGCGCACGCCGTTCCTGCTCGACCGTTTTCCCGACATCGACGAGGACACGCTGCAGCCGCCGGAGCACGTGGCGGCCGCCGTGCGTTTCGTGCTGACGCAGCCGCCGGGCACCGTGGTGCCGGAGCTGATGGTGCTGCCGATGAAGGAGACGTCATGGCCCTGAAGCGCGAACGCCGGCTGCCCGGCGCGGTGCTGCTCGACAAGGACGGCACGCTGCTCGACGACGTGCCGTACAACGTCGACCCCGCGCGCATGCGCCTCGCGCCGGGCGCCGCGCGCGCGCTGCGCACGCTCGGCGCGACCGGGATGCCGCTGGCGGTCGTGTCGAACCAGCCGGGCGTCGCGCTCGGCCGCTTTACCGAACACGAGCTTGGCGCGGTCCGCCAGCGCCTCGCCGAATTGTTCGAAGCGAACGGCGCGACGCTGGCGGATTTTTTTTACTGCCCGCATCACCCGAGGGGCAGCGTGCCGCGCTACACCTGCGACTGCATCTGCCGCAAGCCGCGCCCCGGCATGCTGCGCCGCGCGCTGGCCGCGCTCGGCGCCGCGCCCGAATGGAGCTGGATGATCGGCGACATCCTCGACGACGTCGAGGCCGGCCGCACCGCGCGCTGCGGCACGATCCTGGTCGACTGCGGCAACGAGACCGAGTGGCGGCTCAACGCCGCGCGCACGCCGCATCACGTCGTCGATCGCATCGACCTCGCCGCCGACATCGTCGTGCGCGAAGCCGCGCGTCGGCACGGCTCGTGGGTGCGGCAATGAGCACGGCCTGGAGCCGCGCCCGGCGCATCCTGTGCGTGCGGCTCGACAGCATCGGCGACGTGCTGATGACCACGCCCGCGCTGCGCGCGCTGAAGGAGAGCGGCGCCGATCGCCAGCTGACGCTGCTGACGTCGCGCACGGGCGCCGCGCTCGCGCAGCATCTGCCGATGGTCGACGACGTGTGGAGCTACGACGCGCCGTGGGTCAAGCATCCCGACGTGCGCGGCGATCCGGTGGCCGATCTCGACATGATCGACCGGCTGCTGGCGGGCCGTTTCGACGCGGCCGTGATCTTCACCGTCTACAGCCAGAATCCGCTGCCCGCCGCGATGATGTGCTGGCTCGCCGGCATCCCGCTGCGGCTCGCGCATTGCCGCGAGAATCCGTATGAATTGCTGACCGACCGCGTGCCGGAAACCGAGCCGGCATCGCACGTGCGCCACGAGGTCGCGCGCCAGCTCGCGCTGGTGCGTGCCGTCGGCGCGAAGACGGCGGACTGGCGGATGGCGTTCGAGCCGGGCGACGCGGCGCGGCGTGCGGTGCATGAGCGCCTGCAGGCCGCGTTGCAGCGCTTCGGCGGTGCGCGCCGGCCGGCGGCGGAGCGCCCGCGTTGGCTCGTCGTCCATCCGGGCGCGACCGCCGCGTCGCGGCGCTGGCCGGCCGAGCGTTTCGGCGAAGCGGCCGCCGCGGTCGCGCCGCTGTTCGACGGCATCGCGGTGACGGGCAGCGCGGACGAACGCGCGCTGGTCGACGCGGTGTGCGAACGGGCGGGCCCGCGCGCGGTGCCGCTCGCGGGCGTGCTGCCGCTCGGCGAACTCGGCGCGCTGATCGAGACGGCCGACCTGCTGCTGTCGAACAACAGCGGCCCCGTGCATCTCGCGGCCGCGCTCGGCACGCCGGTGGTCGACCTGTATGCATTGACCAATCCGCAGCACACGCCGTGGCGTGTGCCGCACCGTGTGCTGAACGTCGACGTGCCGTGCCGCAACTGCTATCGCAGCGTGTGCAACCAGCCCGGCCATCCGTGCCTGCGCGGCGTGAGCGTCGACGACGTCGCCGCCGCCGCGCACGCGTTGCTGCGGGGCAGCGCGCGCCATGCGCAACGCACGGCCGCGCGGGCTGCCTCGCACGACGACGAGCCGGTCGCGGCGCACGCATCGAACGTGATTCCGTTCGCGCACGTCATCACGAGGAACTGACGCATGCCTGATCCGATCCATACGCTCGGCATCAACGCCGCCTTCCACGACAGCGCCGCGTGCATCGTGCGCGACGGCGTCGTGATCGCGGCGGCCGAGGACGAACGCTTCACGCACGTGAAGCACGCGAAGCGCCCGGTGCCGTTCTCGACCTGGGAGCTGCCTTTCCACGCGATCGACTATTGCCTCGCGGAAGCGGGCATCACGCTCGCGGACGTCGACCACGTCGCGTATTCGTACGACCCGTGGTTCGAACTCGACCGCGAAGGCACGGCGCCGGCGCTGACCCTGCCGCTGTCGCCGTCCGCGCATGCGCCGCGCGAGGACGGCGCGTCGCCGTGGCATCCGCTGTTCCTGTCGTCGATCGTCAACGCGCCGCGCCAGCTCGCGGGCGGCGTGCCGCATCATCTGCAGCGGCGCTTTCGCGGCGTCACGCACGACGGGCCGTTCCGCTGGCATTTCATCGAGCACCATCTCGCGCACGAGGCGAGCGCGTTTCTCGCCGCGCCGTTCGAACGCTGCGCGGTGATGACGATGGACGGGCGCGGCGAACGGGCGACGACGAGCTACGGCGTGTTCGACGGCCGATCGTACCGGCGGCTCGGGCAGGTCAATCTGCCGCATTCGCTCGGGCTGCTGTACGAGCGCTTGACCCGCTATCTCGGCTTCCTGCACTCGTCCGACGAATACAAGGTGATGGCGCTCGCGTCGTACGGCAAGCCGGTGTTCGCCGACGAGATGCGCAAGCTCGTGCAGTATCGCGGCGAAGGGCGCTACGACGTGCGCGACGCGGATCTCGCGGCACTGTTCGGCCCGCCGCGCGAACGCGGCGGCCCGATCGAGCCGCATCACTGCGACATCGCGCATGCGCTGCAACGGGTGCTCGAGGAGACGACGCTGCAGGCGGTCGACTGGCTCGCCGCCGAGACCGGCGAGCGGCAGCTCGCGATGGCGGGCGGCGTCGCGCTGAACTGCGTGATGAACGCGAAGATCCGCGATCGCGGCCCGTTCGACGACGTGTGGGTGCAGCCGGCCGCCGGCGACGCGGGCACCGCGCTCGGCGCCGCGCTGTGGACCGACTTCCGGATGCGCGGCGCGCGCGGCGGCTGGCGGATGGATCATGCGTACCTGGGGCCGGCCTACGACGACGACGCGATCGAGGCGTTCCTGAAGGAAGCGCAGCTGCCGTACCGGCGGCTCGCCGACGTCGCCGCGCAGACGGCCGCGCTGCTCGCGGCGAACCGCGTGATCGGCTGGTTCCAGGGGCGCATGGAGTTCGGCCCGCGCGCGCTCGGCGCACGGTCGATCCTCGCGTCGCCGATCGATCCGGACATGCAGCGCAAGCTGAACCGGATCAAGGATCGCGAGGATTTCCGGCCGGTCGCGCCGGTCGTGCTCGAGGATCGCGCGCATCACTGGTTCAGCGGCGGCCGGCGCACGCCGCTGCGCGCGCCGTTCATGCTGTTCGTGTACGACGTCCTGCCCGAGCGCGCCGAGAAAATTCCGGCCGTGCGCCACATCGACGGCACCGCGCGCGTGCAGACCGTCGACGCGACGCAGCATCCGCTGCTGCATGCGCTGTTGACCGAGTTCGACGCGCTCACCGGCGTGCCGGTGCTCGTCAACACGTCGTTCAACACGCGCGGCGAACCGATCGTGTGCTCGCCGCGCGACGCGATCGAATGCTTCTGGACGTCGCCGCTCGACGCGCTCGTGATCGGCCCGTTCCTGCTGGAGAAGCCGTGATGAACATGCGCGACACGCAGCTGCCGCCGGTCGTGTCGGTCGTCGTGCCGACCTACCGGCGGCCCGATCTGCTCGAACGCTGCCTCGACGCGCTGTGCGTGCAGGTGTTCGACCCGACCACCTACGAGATCGTCGTCGTGGACGACGACCCGGCCGGCAGTGCGCGCGCTGTCGTCGATGCGTGCCGCGCGCGCGTGACCGACGTGCCGGTGATCCGCTACATGACCGCGCCCGACACGCAAGGCCCGGCCGGCGCACGCAACGTCGGCTGGCGCAGCGCGGGCGGCGCGCTGATCGCGTTCACCGACGACGACACGATCCCCGATCCGGACTGGTTGCGCAACGGCGCGGCCGCGCTGCAGGCCGCGCCGTCGGCGGCGGCGGCCGCCGGCCGGATCGACGTGCCGTTGCGGCCGCGCCCGACCGACTACGAACGCGACGCGGCGGGGCTCGCGCATGCGGAATTCGCAACCGCCAACTGCTTCGTGCGGCGCGCGGCGCTCGAACGCATCGGCGGCTTCGACGAACGCTTCACGCGCGCGTGGCGCGAGGACGCCGACCTGATGTTCGCGCTGCGCGAGCATGCGGGGCCGATCGTCGACGCCGACGCCGCGCGCATCGTGCATCCGGTGCGCCCCGCGCGCTGGGGATCGAGCATCGGCGCGCAGTCGAAGGTGTATTTCGATGCGCTGTTGTACAAGAAGCACCGCGCGACGTACCGGCGTCATATCCGGCCCGTGCCGCCGTGGCATTACTACGCGGCCGTGCTCGCCGCGCTCGGCGCGATCGGCTGTTTCGCCGCTGGCTGGCCGGCGCCGGCCATCGTGTGCGTCGCGGTGTGGGCCGCGATTACCGCGGGGTTCTGCGCGAAACGGTTGCGCGGCACGCAGCTCACGGCGTCGCACGTGGCAGAGATGATCGTTACCTCCATCGCGATTCCGCCCGTGTCGCTGTACTGGCGCATGCGCGGCGCGCTTCACTTCCGGGTGTTTTTCCTATGAAGCTCGATCCCAGCGTCGATTCAGACGGCCCGCGCGGCCCGAAGCGGATCGCGGTGTTCCGTGCGCTGCAGCTCGGCGACATGCTGTGCGCGGTGCCCGCGCTGCGCGCGCTGCGGCGCGGCGAACCCGATGCGCGCATCACGCTGATCGGCCTGCCGTGGGCGCGCGAGTTCGCGTCGCGATTTTCCGATTACATCGACAGCTTCATCGCGTTCCCCGGCGCGCCGGGGCTCAGCGAACAGCCCGAACCCGATGCGGCCACGCGCGAGGCGTTCATCGCCGAATGCCGCTCGCGCGACTTCGATCTCGCGATCCAGCTGCACGGCAGCGGCGTGCACACGAACGCGATCGTCGCGTCGCTCGGCGCGACGCGCACGGCCGGCTTCGTGCCGGCCGACGGCGGCACGACCACGCTCGACTACGCGCTGGTCTGGCGCGACGACGAACCGGAGGTGGCGCGCTATCTGGCGCTCACGCGCAAGCTCGGCTATGCGGACTGGGGCGACTACCTCGAATTTCCGCTCGGCGGCCTCGACTACGCGCTGTGGCACGTGCTCTGCGACGAACATGCGCTCGATCCCGGCCGCTACGTGATCGTCCACCCCGGCGCGCGGATGGCATCGCGGCGCTGGCCGGTCGAACGCTTCGCGCTGGCCGCGCGGCAGCTCGCGGACGACGGCTGGCAGATCGTGCTGACCGGCACGCGCGCGGAACTCGGGTTGGCGAGCGCGTTCGCCGAGCACCTCGGGCGGCCGTGCGTGAACCTGTGCGGCCGCACGCCGCTCGGCGCGCTGGCCGCGCTGATCGCCCGCGCGCGGCTGCTGTTGTGCAACGACACGGGCGTATCGCATGTCGCGGCGGCGCTCGGCACGCCGAGTATCGTCGTCGCGTGCGGCAGCGATACGGCCCGCTGGGCGCCGCTCGACGCCGAACGTCATCGCGTGCTCGCGAACTACCCGGCGTGCCGGCCGTGCATGTTCGATACCTGCCCGTACGGGCACGAGTGCGCGACCGCGATCGGCGTCGGCGACGTGATGGACCGGGCGGCCGAACTGCTCGCGGAGGAGAGACGTCATGTCTGTTAAGCGGTTGCGCGTGCTGACCTGGCACGTGCATGGCAACTATCTGTATTACCTGTCGCAGGCGCCGCACGATTTCTACATCGTGACGAAGCCGCAGCATCCGCCCGGCTATGCGGGCCGCGTCGGCCACCTGCCGTGGGGCGACAACGTGCACGAGGTGCCGGCCGAGTGCGTGCGCGACACCGAATTCGACTGCGTGCTGTATCAGCACGTGAAGCACTACCAGCATGACCGCCTGCGGCTGCTGAGCGAAGCGCAGCGCGCGCTGCCGACACTGTTCGTCGAGCACGATCCGCCGCGCGAGCATCCGACCGACACGCTGCATCCGGTGCAGGACCCGAACGTGTTGCTGGTGCACGTGACGCCGTTCAACGCGCTGATGTGGGACAACGGCGTGACGCCGACGCGCGTGATCGAGCACGGCGTGCTGGTGCCGGAAGGCGTCGAGTATCGCGGCACGCTGCCGAAGGGCGTGGCCGTCGTGAACAACCTCGCGCGCCGCGGCCGGCGCCTCGGCGCGGACTTGTTCGAGGTCGTGCGGCACAGCGTGCCGATCGACCTGGTCGGGATGGGCTCGACCGAACTCGGCGGGATCGGCGAAGTGCCGAACCCGGCGCTGCCGCAGTTCCTGTCGCACTACCGGTTCTTCTTCAATCCGATTCGCTACACGAGCCTCGGGCTCGCGGTGATCGAGGCGATGATGATCGGGCTGCCGATCGTCGCGCTCGCGACGACCGAGATGGCGCAACTCGTGAAGACCGGCAGCAACGGCGTGGCCGATACGCGGCCGGCCGTGCTGATCGACGCGATGCGGACGCTGATCCGCGATCAGGAACTCGCGCGCGAGTGGGGCGCGGCGGCCAAACGCGACGCGTGCGAGCGATTCGGCATCGAGCGCTTCGCGCGCGACTGGGACGCCGCGCTGCGGGACGTGACGGCGTGACGACGGCGGCGGCGTGGGCCGCCGCGCTCACGGAGGCGGCGCGGGCGGCGAACTCGGCGCGCCGTTGCCGTTCGACGCAGTCGCCGCCGCCGACGCGCTGCCGCTGGCCGCATTGCGCTCGCTTTCGGGCAGCAGCGCGAGGCGGTTGTACAGCGTTTTCAGGCTGATGCCGAGCGCTTTCGCGGTGCGCGGCTTGTCGCCGTTGAAATGCCGTAGCGACGCGACGATGAAGCGCTGCTGCGTATGCGCGAGCGTCGTGCCGATATGCAGCGTCATCGCGTTGTGACGCACTTCCTCGCGCGGCGGCGGGCGGCGCGGCAATTGCAGTTCGATCTGCTTGTCGGCGAGGATGAACGCGCGCTCCAGCGCATTGCGCAGTTCGCGCACGTTGCCGGGCCACGTGTAGGCGCGCAGCGCCTTCATCGCCTGCGTCGACAGGCGCTTCCTCGTGCGGTGCCGCGCGTTCAGCCGTTCGACGATCTGCAGCGCGATGTCGCCGACGTCGTCCTCGCGCTGCCTGAGCGCGGGCACGTGCAGCGCGATCGGCGCGATCCGGTAGAACAGGTCTTCGCGCAGCGTGCCGTTGCGCATGGCCTCGACCGGATCGTGATGCGTGGCCGCGACGATCCGCACGTCGAGCGGAATCGCGTCGTGGCCGCCCACGCGCACGATCGTGTTGGTTTCGAGCGTGCGCAGCAGCTTGACCTGCAATTCGAGGGGCATCTCGGCGATTTCGTCGAGAAACAGCGTGCCGCCGCGCGCGGCTTCGAACATGCCCACATGTTGTGCAACGGCGCCCGTGAAGCTGCCTTTTTCGTGACCGAACAAGTGCGACTCCGCAATGTCCTTCGGAATCGCGCCGCAGTTGACCGGAACGAACGGCCCGCGCCGGCGCGGGCTCATGTCGTGAATGAGCCGGGCGACGATATCCTTGCCCGCCCCGCTTTCGCCAACCACCAGCACACTCACGCGGGTGGCGGCGACGCGCGACACTTTCAGTAGCAGATCCTGAATGGTTCTCGAACGGCCGAATAGTCGCGTGCCGTCATCGTCGGATTTCGACATGGAGTATGACCGGGTTGGGAAGTTTTGACCGAATGGGTGGTGACCAGGTAAAAAGTGACGCGGCATACGTCGTTTTTTGACGTATTCAGGATACCTTTTATACCGCTTCATCGACATTGAATCTGGCAATGCGGTTCGCGCCGGAAGATAGATTTATTCGATGAGCGACGAATGCACGACACCCTTCTTCTATACTGCTAAGCACGCGTTTTCAGTGCAGGACAGCTTGTCTGCCCATTCGTGTGCAGCGTTGAAAATGCCGTCGAGGCCTTTGTGACGTGCATGACGCTGCACGTGTCGCGGTACCGGCCGACGCATGTGCCGGGCCGCATTAACAGGAGCCTCGATGCCTTACGTCCTGATCGTCGAAGACGACGCCGACACGCGAACGATGCTCGCCACGCTCGCACGCACGCAGCAGTTGACGTGCGATACGGCCGCGACGCTTGAAGAAGCGCGCACGCTCGTCTCGACGCATACCCCCGATCTCGTGCTGTGCGACCTCGTGCTGCCCGACGGCAACGGGATGGATCTGTTCGACGCGCTGCCCAAGCGCGCGCATTGCGAAATGGTGTTGACCACCGGCCACGCGAGCCTCGAAACCGCGATCGATGCGTTGCGGCGCGGCGCGACCGACTATCTGGTGAAACCGCTGAACATGCAGCGGCTGAACAGCATCTTCGCGCGCGTGCCGCGCACGAGCGCGCTGCACGAGGAAATCGCGGAGCTGCGTTCGGAGCTGCAGCGCCTCGGCCGCTTCGGCCGCATGCTCGGCAGCTCCCCCGCGATGCAGGCCGTGTACGACGCGATCGGTCGCGTCGCGCGTACCGAAGCGTCGGTGCTGCTCACCGGCGAATCGGGCACCGGCAAGGAGCTCGCCGCGCAGACGGTGCACGACCTCAGCCTGCGCCGCCGCGGGCCGTTCCTCGCGGTCAACTGCGGCGCGATCGCCGCGAACCTGGTCGAGAGCGAGATGTTCGGCCACGACCGCGGCAGCTTCACCGGCGCGGAACGCCAGCACAAGGGCTTCTTCGAACGCGCGGACGGCGGCACGCTGTTTCTCGACGAAATCACCGAAATGCCGGTCGAATCGCAGGTCAAGCTGCTGCGCGTGCTGGAAACCGGGCGCGTCACGCGGCTCGGCTCGACGCGCGAGATCGACGTCGACGTGCGCATCGTCGCCGCGACCAACCGCGACCCGGAAGCCGCGATGGCCGACGGCAAGCTGCGGCCCGACCTGTTCCACCGGATCAACGTGTTCCCGATTCCGCTGCCGGCGCTGCGCGAACGCGGCGACGACATCCCGATGCTCGCCGATGCGTTCCTGCAGCGCTACAACGAGGAGAGCGGCCGCAATCTGCGCTTCTCGCCGGCCGCGCGCGAAGCGCTGAAGACCTACGAATGGCCCGGCAACGTGCGCGAGCTGCGCAACTTCGTGCAGCGCGCGAGCATCTTCACCGATGCCGACGTGATCGACACGCTGCCGCCGCCGATCATGGACGAACTGTCGAGCATGGTCGATTCGCACGAGGATCGCGTGACGGTGCCGTTCGGCACGCCGCTCGAGGAAGTCGATCGCAAGCTGATCCTCGGCACGATCGCGCAATGCGGCGGCGTGAAGGCGCAGGCGGCCGAGGTGCTCGACGTCAGCCTGAAGACGATCTACAACCGGCTCGCGCAACTGGAAGACGAAGCGGAAAAGCCCGATTCCTGATGCCGCTACGCTCGCGTTCATGTTTCGGTTCCGGCCTCGCGGCGCGGGTCGCGCTCGAGGCGGCGACGCATGCGTTCGACGTGCGGCGGGATCGCGCGTCGTTCGCGCAGGATCCACGGCAGCCCGGCGAACGTGTGCACGATCGCGCGTTCACGGCGCAGCAGCGGCAGCATGCGCACCGTATGCAGGCACGCGGCGGCGGCCGGCCATCTGAGCCACGCGGTCCACACCGCGTTGCGGGCGGCGGTGCGCTCGCGCGTGGGCCGGTCGCGCTGCGTCGACGGGTAGTGATGGACGGTGAGGCGCGGCGCATACACGAGCCAGTGCCCCGCGCGAGTCAGGTCGAGCGCGAGCAGCGCTTCCTCGCCGCCGAGAAAGTAGCGCGGGTGGTAGCCGCCCGCGTGCACGAACGCGTCGCGCCGGAACGCGGTCGCGCCGGCCAGCAGCCCGAGAATCGGCCTGCCCGGCAGCGCGACGGGCGCGTCGAGCGGGCTGTCGGCCATCAGTCGGCAGGTCGGGTCTTCGCGCTCGCCGGGGCCGACCAGCACGCGCGCGGTGACGGCCGCGACGTGCGGATACGCGTCGAGCAGGTTCGCGGCTTCGGCGATCGAGCCGGGCGCCCACCACGTGTCGTCGTCGCAGAACGCGACGTAGCGCGTGCGGGCGACGTCGACGCCGAGATTGCGGCCGGCCGCGCCGAGGTTGCCCGGCGCATGCACGAGCGCGACATACGGAAAGCGCTCGCGGATCAGCATGGCCGTCTCGGCGTCGGCTCCGTTGTCGACGACGACGATCGCCGGCCGGTCCGGCAGCGCGCAAAGGTGGTCGAGCGTGCGTGCGAGTTCGGCGGTGCGTCGGCAGGTCAGCACGACGGCCGTCACGCGCGGCTCGGCCGGCGGCAGCGCGGCGCGCGCGGGCGTTACACGGACGGGACGTCGCATTCGAGTCGCCAGATCGTTTCGGGTTCGCGGAGCGCGGCGCGCATATGAGGCTCGAGCAGCGTCACCTGGCTGGCATACGCATCGACGGCGGCGGCTTTCGCGGCGACGCCGTCCGTCTTGCTGCCGGCCGGCGCGGCGACCGGATGCGCGATCCAGCCGCGTTCGCGCCAGCCGCTCACGCGCGTGGCCATCAGCCTTTCGATGCGGCGATAGGGCACGTCCTCGTAGAAGCGCCAGATGTGCGACGCATCGTCGTCACGCAGCAGCCACAGCATGGCTTCCTGCACCTGCAGATGATCGCGGTGGAACAGGCCGGCCGGCGCGAGCACGCCGAAGCCGGGGTGCGCGTCGATCACGTCGGCCACGCGCGCCGCGATCGCGGTCGACGTGGCCGGCACGCCGTACTGATCGTCGAGGAAGTCGAGCCACACGGGGCGTGCGTCGAGCAGCGCGAGCGCGCGGCGGTCTTCGTCGCGGCGCGCGCGCATGGCTTCGTCGGCGTGGCGAAACCCCGCGCGGCGATCCCACGGCGGCGCGGGCGTGCCGGGCGGCGGCACCCCCGCAAAGACCGTGACGACGATCGAGCCGGGCGCCTGCGCGAGCAGTTGCCCGCAACTGAAGACGGCATCGTCGAGATGCGGCGAGACGACGAGCCAGCGTGTCGGGTCGGGCATGGCGTGAAGATCTCCATCGTGAGCGGTGCCGATCGGTCAGCATGTGTCGTGCCCACTCGCGGCGCCCCCGCCGGCCGCCGTCGACTGTCCGCACAGGAGCATGTCCAATGATCGAAATTGCACGGCCGCAGGCCGGAAATTACGCAACGGCCGTGATGCTGGTCGCGATCGCGACCGTGCTGCAGACGCTCGCGATCCGGTTCGGCGGCGTGAATCTGCCGTTCGTGCTGTATTACCCGCTGCTCGCCGGCGCCGCATGGGCGACGTCGTTCGTGTTCGGCATCGTGTCCACGGTGGTCAGCGGGCTGCTCGTCTGGACGCTGTTCCTGTCCGACCCGGCCGCCTATACGGCGCCGCTGCCCGACCGGCTCGTGCAGCTGGGCACGTTCATGCTGATCGGCGCGCTGGTATGCGCGGTCGCGTCGCTGCTGCATCACACGCGGCTCACGAACGATCGCGCGCGCCGACGCGAGGCGGCCGCGCGCCGGCAGCTCGAAGCCGTGCTGCGCGCGCTGCCGCACGGCGTGATCGCGACCGATCCGAACGGGCGGCTCACCTATGTCAACGCGGCCGCGGCCGAACTCGTCGGCTGCCGGCCGGACGATGCGATCGGCCGGCCCGTGCGCGACGTGCTGCGGCTCGTCGATCGCGAAGGCCGCCGCGTGCAGACCACGCCGCTCGACCACGCGCTGGGCGGCGCCGACGCGACGTCCGACCGGCACTGGCTGCAGGCCGGCAGCGGCGATCCGGTGCCGATCGTCGCGGTCGCGTCGCCGATCGGCGATGGGGACGGCAACGTCGACGGCGCGGTGCTGCTGCTGCGCGAGGCCGGTGCGGAGCGCGCGCGCGTCGACGCGTCGCGGCTTCAGCATGCGGTCGTCGATGCGTTGCCGGACGCGATCGTCGGGATCGACGCGAGCGGCCGCATCGCCAGCTGGAACGCGGCGGCGCAACGGATCTTCGGCTACGACGAGGACGACGCGCGCGGCCGCCGGTTCGACACGCTGATCGCGCGGCGCTGGCTGCGGCTCAACCCGCTCGTCGAGTCGTTCGACACGATGCAGGAGCCGATCGGGCCGCTCGAACTGTTGTGCGTGCGACGCGACGGCCGACGTTTTCGGGCGACGGTATCGGCATGCCCGGTGCACGGCGATGCGCGGGCGTGGGTCGCGCTGTCGCTGACGCTGCGCGAAACCGGTGCGCAGCGCCGCCGCGACCTGCGGGCGCAGCGTTCGTTGCAGGGGGCGCGCGACGCGCGCGACCAGGCCGACACGTCGAACCGGCTGAAGGACGAGCTGCTGGCCACGGTATCGCACGAACTGCGCACGCCGCTGAACGTGATCTACGGGTGGATCGAGGTGCTGCGCAACACGGGCGACCACGCGTTGCAGCATCAGGCGATCGACGCGATCGATCGCAGCGCGCGCTCGCTCACGCGGATGGTCGGCGACATCCTCGACGCGTCGTCGCTCGCGACCGGCAAGCTGCGGCTCGATGCGATGCCGGTCGACGTCGTGCGGCTGTTCTCCGACCAGGTCGGCTCGTTCCAGACCGCCGCGTCGTCGGCCGGCATCCTGCTCGAATTCGACTGCGACGCGTCCGCGTGCATCGTGTCCGGCGACGCCGAGCGGTTGCGCCAGATGCTGTCGAACCTCATCTCGAATGCATTGAAATTCACGCCGACCGGCGGCAGCGTGACGGTCGCGCTCGCACGCGACGACAAGCATGCGGTGTTGACCGTCATCGATACGGGGCAGGGCATCGCGACGGAATTCGCGCCGTACGTGTTCGACATGTTCCGCCGCGCG
The DNA here is from genome assembly GCF_017815075.1 of Burkholderia sp. AcTa6-5. Classification (NCBI taxonomy): domain Bacteria; kingdom Pseudomonadati; phylum Pseudomonadota; class Betaproteobacteria; order Burkholderiales; family Burkholderiaceae; genus Burkholderia; species Burkholderia sp. AcTa6-5. The sequence goes on from NZ_JAGIQE010000014.1 coordinate 61,108, forward strand.
GACGATTCGCCCGCGTCGCCGCGGCGAGGGCTCGGCCTCGGCCTGTCGATCGTGCGGCACATCGCGGAGCTGCACGGCGGCCGCGTGAGCGTCGCGAGCGCGGGCCGCGATCGCGGCACGACGTTCACGGTGACGCTGCCGGCCGGCTGGCAGCCGGGCGGTGCGATGGCGTGGAGCATCGCGCAGGCCGGCGGCCGGCGCGACGCGCTCGTGCTCGACACGCACCGCATCCTGATCGTCGACGACGATGCGACCACGCGGGCGAGCCTCACGGCCGCGCTGACCACGTTCGGCGCGGCCGTCGCGATCGCGTCGTCCGGCCGCGAGGCGCTCGCGATGATGGCCGACATCCGCCCGACGGTCGTCCTGTCCGATCTCGCGATGCCCGACGGCGACGGCTTCTGGCTGCTGGACGCATTGCGGCGCGGCGCGCTGAACGGCGACGGCGGCCCGCCCGACGTGCGCGTGCTGGCCGTCACCGCGCACGCGGGCCTCGCCGACGAACGCCGTGCGCTGGAGGCCGGTTTCGACGGCTACCTGTGCAAGCCGGTCGACGTGCGCGAACTGGCGTACAAGATCGCGCACGTGACGAAACGCGACGGCTGACGCGCGGCGCGTCGCGTCAAGTGGTCGGCGCCGGCCGGTTCTGCGTGTGGACCTGCGCGAGCAGATGCGACGCGATGCGCGTGCTGCGCACCAGGTCGCCGGGCGCGTGGTGCGTGACCTGGCGTTGAATGAAGTAGCGCGCGGTGTGCGCGAGCCCGTTCGCGAACGTCGTCGTCGCGCGCCAGCCGAGCCGCTTCTGCGCGGCGGCCAGATTCGGCCGCCGCTGGCGCGGATCGTCGGACGGCAGCGGCCGGAACTCGATCGGCACGTTCGCGCCGACGATCCGCACGACTTCGCGCGCGACGTCGATCATCGCGATCTCGACGTCGCTGCCGAGATTGACCGGCTCGCTCGCGTCGCCCGGTTCGTCCATCAGCCGGATCAGCGCGTCGATCATGTCGTCCACGTAGCAGAACGAGCGCGTCTGCTTGCCGTCGCCATAGACGGTCAGCGGCTGTTCCGCGAGCGCCTGCGTGACGAAGTTCGACACCACGCGCCCGTCGGCCGGGTGCATCCGCGGCCCGTAGGTATTGAAGATCCGCGCGATCCGCACGTCGACGCCGTACTGGCGGTGATAGTCCGAGAACAGCGTTTCCGCGCAGCGCTTGCCTTCGTCGTAGCACGCGCGAATGCCGGTCGGATTGACCCGGCCGCAATAGTGCTCGTCCTGCGGGTGGACGTCGGGGTCGCCGTACACTTCGCTCGTCGACGCCTGTAAAATCCGCGCCTTCACGCGTTTCGCGAGACCGAGCAGGTTGATCGCGCCGTGCACGCTGGTCTTCGTCGTCTGCACGGGGTCGCGCTGGTAGTGGACGGGCGACGCCGGACACGCGAGGTTGTAGATCTCGTCGACTTCGACGTAGAGCGGAAACGTCACGTCGTGCCGCATCAGCTCGAAGTTCGGCGCATCGAGCAGGTGCGCGATGTTGTCCTTCGCGCCCGTGTAGAAATTGTCGACGCACAGTACGTCGTGCCCGTCCGTCACCAGGCGCTCGCACAGATGCGAACCCAGAAAGCCGGCGCCGCCGGTGACGAGCACGCGTTTTCGATCGTAGCCCTTCATTACGTATTCTCCTTGCGGTGTGCGAGCACGCCTCGCGTGGTGGCGACCGGCGTGCGCCGGCCGGTGCCGGCCGACGTGCCGGCGCGCTGCGCGTGGCCGACGTCGCGGTAGATGTCGACGAGGCGGTCGGCGACGCCTTGCCACGTGTAGAAGCGATGCGCGCGCAGGTAGCCGGCACGGCCGAGCGCCGCGCACAGGTCCGGCTGCGCCCGCAGTTGCACGAGGCGCGTGGCCAGCGCGGCCGGGTCGCGCGGCGGCACGAGATAGCCGGTCGTGCCGTCGTCGACCGTCGTGCGGATGCCGCCGACGTCGCTGCCGATCACCGGCGCCGCGCAGGCCATCGCCTCGACCGGCGTGATGCCGAACGGCTCGTACCACGGCGTCGTCACGAACACGTCGGCCGCGCTGTAGTACAGGTGCAGCGCGTCGCGATCGCGCCGGCCGACGAAGGTCACGCGGTTCGCGATCCCGAGTTCGTGCGCGAAGGCGGCGAGGCGCGCGAGTTCCGGATCGCGCGCGGGGTCGGGCGTCGGCTGGCTGCCGCCGACGACGTACAGGTGCGTCGGCCGTTGCGGATCGCGCGGCATGCGCGCGAGCGCGTCGATCACGGTGTCGATGCCCTTGCGCGGCACGAGGCGGCCCAGTTGCAGTATGACGAATGCGTCCTGCGGCCAGCCCAGCCGCGCGCGCGCATCGACGCGCGGCACCGGCCGGAATTCCCGCGCATCGAAGCCGCACGGCACGATCTCGATGCGCGCGGTATCGGCGCGATAGTGCGTCGTCAGGTCGAGCGCATCCTGCGGGCATTCGGCGATCAGGCGGTCCGAGCGGCGCGCGAGCGTGTCCTCGATCGCGAAGCGCGCGTCGGGGAAGCCGTCGGCCGTGCCCTGGTGCAGCCGCCGCACGCGCCCGAGCGCATGGAACGTCGTGACGAGCGGGATGCCGAGCGCTTTTTTCACGCGCAGCCCGGCTTCGCCGGACATGAAGAAGTTCGCGTGCATCACGTCGACGGGGTCGGGCTCGCGCTGCATGCGCGCGATCATGTATTGCGCGAATGCGCCCATGTACGGCAGCAGCCGCTCCTTGGGCACGTCGGTCGGCGGCCCGGCCGGCACGTGGATCACACGCATGCGCGCGCCGATCGACACCACTTCCGGCAAATGGGGATTGTCGCAGCGCGTGTAGACGTCGACGTCGAGGCCGCGCTCCGCGAGCTGCTTCGCGACGTTAGCGACATAGATGTTCTGACCGCCGGCATCGATGCCGCCGATCATGCCCAGCGGCGATGCATGTTCACTGATCAACGCGATTCTCTGCATGGTATTGCTCCCGATATCGGGGCCGCGCACACGGGCCGCCGTTATCGGTCCCTCGGCAATCGGCATGCCCGCCGCATGGCGGGGAAAACCGCTTCTCCCTGTGCCGAAAAAATTACAACGCGTTGGATGAAAGGGCGTCTGATCGCGATGGCGCGCAGGCATGCGGCGCACGCGGCGCGGCACGCGATTTGCGCGACTTCCGTTCACTCGCCGGTTCGCCCGGCCCGATGAAAAGGAGGTCACGATGAAGGTATTCCAGCTGCAAGCCCACCCGCCGCGTATCCGTCGCCAGCGCGCGCTGCGCACCGGCATGGCGGTCGCGATCGCCGCGGCCACCGCGTGCATGGTGGTCGCGCCGAACGCGGTCGCCGCCGGCGACGACGGCACTGCATCGTCGTCGACGTCGTCGCATTCGAGCACCGGCACGAAGATCCGCGACGCGACGATCACCACCAAGGCGAAGGCCGAGCTGACCGGCACGAGCGGCCTGTCGACCGGCGACATCCACGTGAAGACGCGGCACGGCACCGTGACGCTCACCGGCAGCGTGCCCGACGAGCAGCAGCGCACGCAGGCCGTCAGCGTCGTGAAGCAGATCGACGGCGTGCAGGACGTGCGCGACCAGTTGACCATCCGGCCCAAATAATCGCGACGCGACCGTAACAGGAGTCCAGTGATGAACTGCATGCTCAAACCGGTCGGCGAACAGGCGATCGTGATCACCGGCGCGACGAGCGGCATCGGTCTCGTCACCGCGCGCAAGGCGGCACGGCGCGGCGCGAAGCTCGTGCTGTTCGCGCGCAACGAGGACGCGCTGAACACGCTGTGCGAGGAAATCCGCCAGCACGGCGGGCTCGCGGTGCCGGTCGCCGGCGACGTCGGCAACATCGAGGATCTGCAGCGCGCGGCCGCGGCGGCGGCCGACACGTACGGCGGCTTCGACACCTGGGTGAACAACGCGGGCGTGTCGATCTTCGGCACGGCCGCCCAGGTGCCGCTCGAGGATCAGCGCCGGCTGTTCGACACCAACTACTGGGGCGTCGTGCACGGCTCGCTCGTCGCGGCCGACCATTTCCGGCGCAAGAGCGATTTCCACGGCGGCGCCATCATCAACATGGGCAGCGAGGCGTCCGACGCGCCGCTGCCGCTGCAAAGCGCGTACGTCGCGTCGAAGCACGCGGTGAAGGGCTTCACCGATTCGCTGCGGCTCGAGATGGAAGCCGATCACCTGCCGGTGTCCGTCACGCTGATCAAGCCGGCCGCGATGGACACGATGTTCGTGATGCACGCGAAAAACTACATGAACGTCGAGGCGAAGCTGCCGCCGCCGATCTACGACCCCGATCTGGTCGCCGACGCGGTCCTGTTCTCGGCCGCGCATCCGCGCCGCACGCTGTTCGTCGGCGGCGCGGCCAAGTTCACGTCGGCGAGCGCGTATCACGCGCCGCGGCTGTTCGATCGCGTCGCGGCCACGCTGTTCTCGCGCGGCCAGCGCACGGTGCGGCCTGCGCGGCCGCGCGACGACAACGCGCTGTACGACTCGCGCCATGCGCTGCACGAGCGCGAAGGCATGGAAGGGCCGGTGCTGCGCAGCTGTGCGTACAACTCGGTGGTGCAGCGCCCGAAGGTCGCCGGCGCGGTCGCGCTCGGCGCGGCGGCGCTGGTGTTTGCCGCATTCGCGCGGGCGCGCCGGTCGTCCGCGTGATTTCGTTCATTTTCCAAGGAGGCTTTCATGACATCCCGACAACATACGGGCCACGAATACAGCCACTCGCGCGCGCACGAAGGCGAGCGCACGCAGCAGGACCACGACAAGGGCGGCCATCAGTCCGGCCACGGCAAGCCGCCGAGCCCGGTCGACGTGCAGAAGGCGCTGAAGGGGATGGACTATCCGGCGAGCAAGTCGGACGTCGTGCAGTGCGCGGAACGCTCGCATGCGGACCGCGAGGTGCTCGACATGCTGCGCCAGATTCCCGAGCGCGAATACGACACGCCGGCATCGGTATCGAAGGAACTCGGGCGGCTGATGTAAGCGTCGCCCCGTCGCGCCGCGTGCGTGCGCGCGCGGCGCACCCATCATGAGGAGCACGACCATGGCGATGATCGTCGCAGGCCGTTTCACGACGTTCGATGAAGCGGAAGGTGGGGCGCGTCACCTCTACGAGCGCGCATTCGGGCCCGACGACGTGTCGATCTTCTTCCTGAACCCCGGCGGCCAGCACGCGCGCTTCCCGATCGGCGGCGACGTGTACGCCGACACGGCGGCGAAGCCGGGCGGGCGCGGCGCGATGGTCGGCGCGATGCGTGGGCTGCTGATCGGCGTCGTGATCGGATTGATCGTGTATGCGCTCGGCCTGCGCTACTGGTTCGTGCCGGCCGCCGCCGCGCTGGCCGGCGCGTATCTCGGCGCATTCGGCGGCGCGCTCGGCCGGATGCGCGGCGAGCAGGCCGAAGGCAAGGGCACGCTCGCGCAGAGCGAAACGGGCGTGATCCTCGCCGCGCGCGTGACGCCCGACACCGCAACGGCCGCCGAAGACGTGCTGCGCGCGACCGGCGCGAAGTCGATCGAGCGCGTCGAAGGCGACTGGCGGGACGGCGAATGGCGCGATTTCGATCCGGTACGCCGGCCCGACGAAGCCGCGTCCCGCGTCCCGCGCTGAATACGCCCTTTTTTTCCAAACGCTTGCAACGCCAACCGCTCCCCCCGGCCGCCGCGTGCGGGCCGGCGTGCGCGGCACGTGGCACGCCGCTTGCGCTGCATCGGCGGCATCCGTTCAAGGAGGAATCCATGACCACCGCACAGACTCCACCGCCGCAGAAACAGGCGCAGCAGCCGGGCACCGAACGCGACATGCAGCCGAAGCCGCGCGACGAAGCGGCCGACTACGTCGGCAGCGGCAAGCTCGCGGGCAAGGTCGCGCTGGTGACGGGCGGCGACAGCGGGATCGGCCGCGCCGTCGCGATCGGTTTCGCGAAGGAGGGCGCGGACGTCGCGATCGTCTACCTGAGGGAATCCGACGACGCCGCGCATACGAAGCGATTGATCGAGCAGGCCGGCCGGCGCTGCGAGGCGATCGCCTGCGACGTCGGCGATCGCAAGCAGGCGCGCGACGCGGTCGCGCGCACGGTCGAGCGGCTCGGCCGGCTCGACGTGCTCGTCAACAATGCGGGCGAGCAGCATCCGCAGCCGGGCATCGAGGAGGTGTCCGAGGAGCAGCTCGAACGCACGTTCCGCACGAACGTGTACGGGATGTTCTTCTGCACGCAGGCCGCGCTGCCGCACATGAAGCAGGGCGGCCGCATCGTCAACACCGCGTCGGTCACCGCGTATCACGGCAGCCCGAAACTGCCCGACTACTCGGCGACCAAGGGCGCGATCGTCGCATTCACGCGGTCGCTGTCGATCGAGCTGGCCGAACGCGACATCCGCGTGAACGCGGTCGCGCCGGGGCCGATCTGGACGCCGCTGATTCCGTCGACGTTCACGCCCGAGCAGGTCGCGAAATTCGGCTCGAACGTGCCGCTCAAGCGGCCGGGCCAGCCGGACGAACTGATCGGCTGCTACGTGCTGCTCGCGTCGGAAGGCGCGAGTTACATGACCGGGCAGACACTGCATCCGAACGGCGGCTCGATCGTCGGCGGCTGATGGCCGTTTTCCACGCAAGCACAAGGAGAAAGCAATGAGACAACCCCACTGGACGATCGCGGCGTTCGCCGCCGGCGTGCTCGCCGTATCGGGGCTCGCCCGTGCGCAGATGCCGAGCGAGCCGCCCGCGTCGAATTCGCACGTGCCGGGCGGCGTGATCAACCCGTCGTCGGGCGCGGGCGGCGCAGGCGACCCCGGCATCGCCAAAGCGCCGAAGGGCGTCGACGCGGAGTTCGTCGACAAGGCCGCGATGGCCGGCAAGGCGGAAGTGCAGGCGAGCCAGCTCGCGCTGAAGCAGGCGCAGTCGGCGGACGTGCGGGCGTTCGCGAAGCGGATGGTCGCGGATCACGGCAAGGCGAACGCGAAGCTCACCGAACTCGCCGCGCGCAAGGGCATGAAGCCGCAGGTCGACCAGATCTCGGATCCGGACGTCGACGCGCTGCGCGGCAAGCGCGGGCACGACTTCGATACCGCGTATCTCGCGGCGGCCGGCCCCGATGCGCACAAGAAGGCGGTCGCGTTGTTCGAGGACGAAGCGCGCGACGGCAAGGACGCGCAGCTGCGCGCGTTCGCGAAGTCCACGCTGCCGACGCTCAGGCATCACCTGAGCATGGCGGAGACGCTCGCACGCAAGGTGGGCGCGCAATAACGCGCGCCCGGTTCCACCCCTGGGCCGCACGTGCGGCCCGCTTTTTCGGAGAAGCAGTCATGGCCCAACGGCAATCGAAGCACGAAGGTATCCTCGAACTGCTCTGCCAGGCATACGAAACCGAGCTTGGCGGCGCGAAGATCTACGAGGCCGCGCTCCAGTGCGCGACCGACGAGGACCTGCACAAGGAATGGGAGAAGTACCATCGCGAGACGATGCATCACCAGGAGGTGCTGCGCAAGGTATTCGCCACGCTCGGCCTCGATCCCGACGCGCAATCGCCGGGGCGCGCCGCGGTGGCGGCGACCGGCGAGTCGCTGGTGCGGGTGATCGAGCAGGCGAAGAAGCAGGCCGATCCGGCCGTCGCGCAGGTCGTCGCGGCCGAGTGCGTGGTGCTCGCCGAAACCAAGGACCACCTGAACTGGGAGCTGATCGGCTATGCGGCCGACCAACTGCCCGACAGCGACGCGGCGAAGGCGCTGAAGGCCGCGCACGACGAGGTGGAGGCCGACGAGGATCATCACCTGTATCACACGCGTGGCTGGGCGCGCGAGATGTGGATCGAGTCGATGGGCTTCAAGGCGGTGCTGCCGCCGCCGGAGGAAGTGAAGAAGGTGGAGTCCGCCGCCGATGCGGCGCGTGCCGAGCGTTCGCGCGGCAAGATGATGTAATGCCCGGGCGGGCGGTGTCGTGCGGCGCGGCCGCCCGCCTGCAGGCCAATCAGGTTGCGTACGCAACCGTCTGCACGTCCCCCGCTGCGATTCATCACGTCAGCACGTCGACGATCATCGTCATCACCGACACCGCCATCAGCGCGACCGCCAGCCAACCCAGCAGTTTCGATACCGGGCCGCTGCCGGGCTGGCCGGCCGCATCGCGCTTCTGCGACAGCAGCATCACGAACACGAGCATCGGCACCGCCGCGACGCCGTTGAGCACGGCGCTCCAGTACAGCGCGCGGATCGGGTCGATCGGACTGAAGCAGATCGCGATGCCGACGATCACGCACAGCGCCAGCACCGTGTAGAACGCGGGCGCGCGCCTCACCGGCTCGTTCAGCCCTTCGCGAAACCGCCACGCTTCCGCGCAACCGTAGGCGGCGCTGCCCGCGAATGCCGGAATCGCGAGCAGCCCGCAGCCGACGATGCCGAACGCGAACACCAGGAACGCGGCTTCGCCGGCGATCGGCCGCAGCGCCTCGGCGGCCTGCGCGGTGCTGCCGATGTCGTGCCGGCCGTGCGCGAAGAACACGGCCGCGCCGATCACCATGATGCAGAACGACACCGCGTTGGTGACGATCATGCCGCTCCACGTGTCGAACGTGATGCGCTGTTCGGTCTCGCGGCGCGCGCCCGGTGCGCACGACGCATCGCCGTTGCGGCGCTCCGCCTGGGTTTCCTCGACCTCGAGCGCGGCCTGCCACACGAACAGATAGGGGCTCAGCGTCGTGCCGAGCACCGCGACCGCGGTCGTCGCATAGTCGTGCGTGAACGAAATGTGCGGCAGCGCGATCGCATGCAGCAGGTTGCTCCAGTCGACGTGCACGAAGCCGAGTTCGATCACGTACGCGAGCAGGCCGAGCGTCATCCATTTGAGCCAGCGCGCGTAGCGCTCATACGACAGCAGCACCTGCAGCGCGAGCGACGCCAGGCCGTAGACCGGCGCATACCAGTAGCTGCGGCCGCCGACGACGAGCGCCGTCGCATCGCCCATCGCGGCGAGATCGGCGCCGACATTCACCACGTTGACGATCACGACCATCACGATCAGCCCTTTCGCGAGGCGCTCGGAGAACATTTCGCGGATGCCGGCCACGAGGCCTTCGCGATTGGTGCGCCCGATGAACGCCGCCGCGAGTTGCACGGCGACCATCATCGGCAGCGTGACGACGATCATCCACAGCATGTTGAAACCGAACTGGCTGCCGGCCTGCGCGTAGACGGCGACGTTGCTCGGATCGGCGTCGGACGCGCCCGCGAGCAGGCCGGGGCCGAGCCGCCGATACCACGGTTTCGCGGCGGTCGGCGGCGCGTCGGCTGCCGGCCGCGCGTCTTCGTCCAGTCCGCTCATCCGGCGTCCCCGTGCGACGGGCGAGCGCCGCCGTGCCGCCGCTCGCGTGCGAGGCGCGACGCGGTGCGCAACGCATCGACCAGCGTGCGGTACGCGTGTTCGCGGGAATCGGCGCCGCGCGTGCGCAGCACGTACGACGGGTGATAGGTCGCGACGACGAGCCGGCCGTCGGCGGTGCGCACCGGGGCGCGCGTGCGCTCCAGCGTCGCGTCGTTGTCCTGCAGCACCGCGCGCAGCGCCGTCGCGCCGAGCGCGACCACCACGCGCGGCTGGACGGCTTCGAGCTCGCGCTCGAGCCAGTAATGGCACGCGGCCACTTCGCGCTGCGCCGGCGTCTTGTGCAGCCGCCGCTTGCCGCGCGGTTCCCATTTGAAATGCTTGACCGCGTTCGTCAGGTAGACGTGCGAGCGTTCGATCCCGGCGTCGTCGAGTGCGCGGTCGAGCATGCGGCCGGCCGCGCCGACGAACGGCAGGCCCGTGCGGTCCTCCTGGTCGCCCGGCTGTTCGCCGACCAGCATGATCGGCGCGTCGACCGGGCCGGCACCCGGCACCGGTTGCGTCGCGTGTTCCCACAGCGCGCAGCGGCGGCACGCGTCGAGCGTGGCCGGCGCATCGTCGTCGGTTGGCGTCGCCGTCGCCGTCGGTTTCGGCGTCGGCGTCGACGTCGACTTCGGACGGTCGGGTGCCTTACGGGTCATGCGGCGCCTCCGGCGCAGGCCGAAACAGCGGCGCGCCGCGATCGCGCGGAACATGCCGGCGCGCGCGCGGTCGCACGCGCAGAGGGACGCAAACCGGACGCTTGAAGCCGCATCGCGCGCATGAAGGACTCCTGGGTCGACGATGCGAAAGATGCAGCAACCGGCATGCCGCATGCAGTCGGTATGGGCGCGCGCCTTGCGGGGCAAGCCGGTCCAACGACAGGAGAAGCACGATGCAACCCGACCCCGGCGACGATCCGGCCGCCGACGACGTGCTGCTGTGGCGCGCACCCGACAGCGTGCCGCGCCGTCCGCGCCGCGTGCTGGTCGTCGACGACTATCGCGATGCGGCGGATGCGCTGCGCCTGCTGCTGGAGGCGCGCGGCTTCGAGTGCCGCGTCGCCGACGATCCGTTCGCCGTGTGCGACGTCGCGCGCGACTGGCAGCCATTCGCGGTCGTGCTCGACATCGCGATGCCGGGCCTCGACGGGTTGCAGCTCGCGGCGCTGCTACGGCGCGATCCGCGAACGTCGGACATGCTGCTGGTCGCGTGCAGCGGGCTCGCGTCGCGGCGCGATTGCGAACGGGCGAAGGAAGCCGGCTTCGACGCGCACTGCGCGAAGCCGCTGACGCCGCACCGGCTGCTGGGCTACCTCGAATCGGCGAGCGGCGGCGCCGTGAGGCCCGACGAGGACGTTACACGCTCCTTGTAAAAAGGCTGGCGGGTGCCGGACGCGCCGCCCGCGCCGCGGCGCGAGGACAAAAAAACGCCCCGCGCGAGCGGGGCGTGTCGAATGAATGCGGAACGCAGGCGCCGGCGAACCGACGCGCGTCACGGGACGGTCAGTGACGGCCGCGCGTGCGCGGATCGTCGAGGTCCTCGGTCGGGTCGGTCAGCCCGAGTTCGTCGCCGGCGCTCCAATACGGCGTGCTCCCGTAGAACTCGTGCAGCGGCTCGGCCCATTGCGGATCGGCCATCGCCGGCCAGTGGTCCTTGTCGAACCCCGGCGCATTGCGAATCCGCTCGGACGAAACCGACAGCAGGAAGCACTTGCGTTCGGTGTCGAGCGTCAGCGCGCTCCACGGGATCGCGTGCAGCTTGTCGCCGATGCCGAGGATGCCGCCGCTCGACAGCACCGCGTACGCGATGCGGCCCGAGCGCACGTCGAGCATGATGTCCTTGATCTTGCCGACATCGTCGCCGTCGGTCGTGTAGACCTTGTCGCCTTCCAGCGTATCGGCCGCCATCACGTCGGGGCCGGGGCCGGCCGCCGTCGCGGCGCCCTTGCCGATGATGCGGGTCTGACCTTGATCGGAAGTCTGCATGGTTTCCTCCTGGCTGCGTGGGGCGCGACCGTGCCCGGGGGGCGGGCCCTGCGGGTCGCGCGGGTTGTCGAGGCGAAGCGGGAATCGCTCCGTCACGTCTGCTTCGGTTGCGACACGCCTTCCAGCGTGTTCGCGACGTCGTCGCGCTCGGGGCTGGCCGTGCGCGTCGCGATGTCGGCGAGCGACAGCATGCCGACCAGTCGCTTGTCGTGATCGACGACGGGCAGCCGGCGCAGTTGCGCGTCGGCCATGTAGTGCTGGATCTCGTCCAGCGGATCGTCGTCGAAGCACCATTCGATCGGGCCGGATGCGACCTCGTGGATTCGCGTCTCCGGCGGCTTGCCGGCCGAGATCGCGCGCACCGCGAGGTCGCGGTCCGTCACCATCCCGATCAGCCGGTTGTTGTCGCACACGGGCAGCGCGCCGATGTCGTAGCGCTCCATCAGTTGGGCGGCGTGACGGATCGAGTCGGTCGGGGCGATCCGCACGACGTCCTGCGACATGATTTCGTTGACGCGATGCATGAAATTCTCCTTGCGGGTGTTGAAGCAATGTGCCGATGCGGCTGTTGCGATCCAGCAAACCGCGTGCCGTGCACGCGGCTCGTCTCGTCACTTGTCGTCGCGTTTGCGCTTGTCGTCCCACGGCCCGCCGTCGTGCGTGCCGGGCGGCGTGTCGGGCTCGATGCGCGTGACGCCGCCGGTCGCGGGCGGGTCGCTGGCCGGAAACGTGTCCTCGAGCTGCTTGTCGATATGGCGCTCCGAATGGCGCGTGCGCGTGTGGTCCTGGTCCTTCAGCGGGGGTTGCGGGTCGGGCTGCCGCTCGCGCGCCGGTGCGTCTTGGCCGTGCCGGGTCGAATCCTTCATGGCGGTGCTCCGTATGGGTGACGAGGAGCCGCCTCTGGCGCAACCCGCGTTCCCGCTCCGCACGCACGGCACGCGACTTGCCGCTGCGACAGCGACGACCACGACGACGACCATGACGACACGGCGCAACAGGGTGCCTGCTGCGCGCACATCGAGCGGGAGGCACGATGACGATTCCGAAACGACGACCAGGGGTGCGCTACGAAATCAATGTATGCGGCGGCGGATTCGATTCGGTGAAAAGCCATTTCGATACGTGGAAACACGAACCGCTGATCTACCGGCCCGAGCGCCGGATGTTCGAAGGCAAGGCCGACGTGCGGCCGCTCGGCGACGAGACGTTCGGCGCGACCGAACCCGCGCGCTTCGCGCTGCAGCGCGCGTGCGAGCCGTCGGATCCGTATGCGCTTGCTGCGCGCGTGCGCGACGACGGCCGCGAGCTGTGGCTCGTGATGGCCGCGTACGACGCGTAGCGGCGTGCTTGCAAGATTTGCAGCGAGCGGTGTAGCGAAGGCACGGCGCGGCGCGCCGGACCGCGCGACTGCGTATCGATCCCCGCCGGCCCCCCCGCGTGCGGCCATCCGAACGGATGGCACGCGGCTTGCGAATCTTCGGTACGCGGCGCGTCGCGCCGATCCCGACCCGAACCCCGCAACGAGGGAATGAATGCCGATGACACACGAATCTGCGCAGTGGCTGCAACGGCCCGAACCGCCGTTGCCCGACATCGAGCCGGACCCCGCGCCGCCCGATCCCGACGACGTGCCGCCGGACATGCCCGAACCGTACCGGGAACCGGAGGGCGATCCGCCGGGGCATGCGCCGCCGGAACGCGATCCGCCGTCGCCGGAGCCCCCGGTGCGTGCAGGGCCGGCGGGCGCGATGCCGCCGAGACGAAGGGAGGGACTGCAATGAGCATCCGCGTGAAACCCGGCATGCTGCGCGACCTCGCCGAAACGCTCGGCCGCCATTTCGAGGCGCGCGCGATGCCGTTCCACGTCGAGGAGCACCCGGCCGGCGCATTGCATATCGGCTTTCGCGTCGACGGCCATCCGGCGTCGCTGACCGTGACGTTCGACGCCGATGCGTTCGGCGCGCTCGAACGGGCCGACATCGACCGGCAACGCGGCACGCTCACGCGCGTCGCGGCCGAATTCGACACGATGATGGCGCGCCGCGCACCGACCGCGTACGCGGGCGATTTCCATTTCAACCGGCTCTGAGCCGTGCCGCCACGGTGTAGCCCGGAGCCGTCGATTCCAGGGAGGAGGACTCGATGAACACGATCCAGACGATAGCCTGTGCGTTCGCCGCGGCGTGCGCGCTGGGCGCATGCACGCAACCGGCCAGCGGCCCGTACGGCACGCATGCGGCGCCGCCCGCGCCGCCCGACGGGCGCGGCGCGCAGTCGACCACGACGATGCCGGACGCGAACACGCGCTACGACACGCGTCCGTCGCCGGGCAACACGATGCCGCCGGGCACGACCGTCGACGTACCGGCAGACGTGCCGCCGCCGGGCCCGAACGGCACGCAGAGCGACCGGCCGCTGCCGGGCACGCCGCCGCCGATGCAGTACTGACGACACGACGCGTCACGGCATGCCGCACCGCGATGCGGCCGGAGGAACGCGATGGCGAATCAGCATGAGCACCTGGAGGACTGGCTGCGCGATGCGTACGCGATGGAGCGCCAGGCCGAGACGATGATCGATGCGCAGATGAAGCGGGTCGACCACTATCCGCAACTGCAGGACCGGCTGCGGCTGCATCTCGACGCCACGCTCGGCCAGCAGGCGCTCGTCGAAGCGTGCCTGATGCGGCTCGGCACGTCGCCGTCGGCGACCAAGGATCTCGCCGCGCGCGTCGCCGCGTACGGGCAGGTCGCGAGCGGCATGCTCGCGGACGACGAAGTCGTGAAGACGGCGCTCGCCGCTTACGCGTTCTCGCAGCTCGAGATCGCCGCCTACACGGCGCTCGTCGCGGCCGCGCAAGCTGCGGGCGAAGACGAAATCCGCGCGTGTTGCGAGCGGATCCTGCAGCAGGAGCGCGACATGACTGCGTGGCTGCTGCGCCATCTGCCCGAGTTGACGACCGCGTTTCTCGACCGTTCGGCGGTCGACCGCATCGACGCGAAACGATAGCCGCGCGGCCGCCGAGCCGCTTCCGGCGTGCGTCGTCTCCCGCGAGCGAAATACGTGCCCCCTAACTTGCCCCCGGCTTGTAAAAAAGCGGCTCTCGCACGCGGCGAAACGGGGCGCGAACCGGCGAGAGCCGCGTCGCAGCGCGCTTCGCGCGACTGGCATGGAAGCTGCATGACGTCCGGGAGAAGACATACCGCGAACCCGCGAACCCCACGTCAGGAGGCTTTCGATGCCCGTCTCGCTTGCGCTGCAGATGCGACAGCATCTGGCACTTACGCCGAGGCTCCAGCAGTCGCTGCGACTGCTTCAGTTGTCCTCGCTCGAGTTTCAACAGGAATTGCGCCAGGCGCTCGACATGAACCCGTTTCTGGAAGACGGCCAGAGCGACGACGAAACCGCTGCGGCGACCCCCGAGCAGCCGCCCGAAGCGGCGGCGCCCGACGCGGCGCCCGAGCGCGACGACATCCGGCCGCCGGACGGCGAGGTGCCGTTTACGGCCGCGCCCGCGCCGCGCGGCACGAGCCGTCAGGGCGACGACGCGGACGGCCTGTCGCCGGGCGAATGGATGGCCGCCGAGCCGTCGCTGCATCAGCAGCTGCACGATGCGCTGCGACTCTATCCGCTCAACCGGCGCGACCGCGAAGCCGCGCGCCTCGTGATCGATGCGCTGGACGACGACGGCTATCTGCGTCAGGAGCTGGCCGAACTGCTGGTCGCCGCCGATCCGGCCTTGCTGCTGTCGGAGCAGGATCTGGCGGTCGCGCTGCGGCTCGTGCAGATGCTCGACCGGCCGGGCATCGCGGCCCGCTCGTTGTCCGAGTGCCTGGTGCTGCAGCTCGACGCGATTCCGGCCGGCACGCCGGCGCTCGCGGAAGCGAAGGCGATCGCACGCGAGCATCTGGAGCGGCTCGCGCGCCGCGAGACGGCCGAGATCCAGCGGCGCCTCGGTTGCAACGCGCACACGCTGCAGGCGGCCTGCGCGCTGGTGCGCGGGCTCGATCCGCGCCCCGGCAATCACTACGGCAGCACGCGCGGCGACTACGTGGTGCCCGACGTGATCGTGCGCCAGGTGCGCGACGAATGGATCGTGACGATCAATCCAGCCGTGCTGCCGCGCGCCCGCTTGCACGAGCGCTATGCGACGCTGTTCGCGCAGTCGAGCGGCGAACGCGATTCGCCGCTCGGCCAGCAGTTGCAGGAAGCGCGCTGGCTGATCCGCAACGTGCAGAAGCGCTTCGACACGATCCAGCGCGTGGGCGAATGCATCGTCGCGCGTCAGCGCGATTTCTTCCGCTACGGCGAGATCGCGATGAAGCCGCTCGTGCTGCGCGACATCGCGGAAGAGCTCGACCTGCACGAATCGACCGTCTCGCGCGCGACCGGCAACAAGTACATGGCCACGCCGCACGGCACGTTCGAGTTCAAGCATTTCTTCCCGCGCAAGCTCGAGGCGGCCGGCAAGGGCGTGTGTTCGGCGTCGGCCGCGAAGGTGCTGATCCGCGACATGATCGCGGCCGAGCGGCATACCGACCCGCTGTCCGACGTCGCGCTCGCGGAGAACCTCGCGGGCCGCGGCATTCTTCTTGCGCGTCGCACGGTGACCAAGTATCGCCAGGCGATGAAGATTCCGCCGGCCGACCTGCGGCGTCGCGACGCCGCGTGACGGCCTCATTGTTCCAACCCGCGCGTGCCGCGCGTCGCGTCGGCTCGCGCGCCAACGAGAGGAGCGCAACCATGCCAGCCAAATCCCAGGCTCAGCAGCGCGCCGCCGGGGCCGCGCTGTCGGCCAAGCGCGGTGACACGAAAATGAAGGACCTGAAGCCGCCGTCGAAATCGATGGCCAAGTCGATGAGCGAGAAGGAGCTCGAGAAAATGGCTTCCACGCCCACGCACGGCAAACCGAAACACAAGCACGATGCGTGATCGGCGCCGACGTTTAGTGACGACTGCAGTCATCCAGGAGGGTTCCATGCTTCGATACGCCATCATCTTCTTCGTCATCGCGATCATTGCCGCCGTGTTCGGGTTCGGCGGCATCGCGGCCGGTGCGGCCGAGATCGCGAAGATCCTGTTCTACATCTTCGTCGTGATCTTCCTGGTCACGTTGCTGCTGGGCGTCGTGCGACGATGAACGTGATGCCCGACCGGTCGCAGCGCGTCGCGGAACTCGAGCACGCGTTCGCGATCGGTTTTCCGTCGCAGTCGACCGTCGTCGTGCATGCGGACGACGCGTCCGGGCGGCTGACGATCCACGTGTCGTGGGTGCGCGTGCCGTCCGACGAGGACGCGCGCGAATGGCGCTGCACGGTCGAGATGCGGTTCGACGCGGACGTGATCGAACGCTACGCGACGCTCGACACGGCCGACCGGCTGCGCGTGCGCACGCAGCTGTGCGACCGTGCGCGGCGCGCGGTGGACGAGCACAAGCCGCGCGTCGAGGACGCCGCGATCGAATGCAACGTCGCGCTCGACGTGACGGCCGCGGAATTCGACGCGGCGCTGCGCGCGCCCTGACGCCGCCACCGGCCCGCGGCCGTTCGCGGCACGCCGGGCCGGCTTTCCCTGCCGTCCGCACGCGCGCGCCGCGGCGCGGCGCCGTGCGGCAGCGGCTTCCTACCGAATTCCAAGAGGATACCTGACGATGACGACTCCCCCATCCGCCGGCAAGACGCCCCCGACGCAACCGCACGACAGCGCGAAGTCGCGTCAGCTCGACGAGCACCGTGCGCGGCCCGACGGCGAGGCGCTGCGGACCAACCAGGGCGTGCGGATCGCCGATAACCAGAACACGCTGCGCGGCGGCGCGCGCGGGCCGTCGCTGCTCGAAGACTTCATCATGCGCGAAAAGATCACGCATTTCGATCACGAGCGCATTCCGGAGCGGGTGGTGCATGCGCGCGGCTCGGCCGCGCATGGCGTGTTCCGCGTGTACGAACCGATGGCCGACTACACGAAGGCCGCGTTCCTGCAGGACCCGGCCGCCGAAACGCCGGTCTACGTGCGCTTCTCGACCGTGCAGGGGCCGCGCGGCTCGTCCGACACCGTGCGCGACGTGCGCGGCTTCGCGGTGAAGTTCTATACCGAGGAAGGCAACTACGACCTCGTCGGCAACAACATGCCGGTGTTCTTCATCCAGGACGCGATCAAGTTTCCCGACTTCGTGCACGCGGTGAAGCCCGAGGCGCCGAACGAGATGCCGACCGGCGCGTCCGCGCACGACACCTTTTGGGATTTCGTGTCGCTGGTGCCGGAAACGACGCACATGGTGCTGTGGCTGATGTCGGACCGTGCGCTGCCGGCCAGCTATCGCGCGATGGACGGCTTCGGCGTGCACACGTTCCGCTTCGTGAACGCGGCCGGCGTCGAGCGTTTCGTGAAATTTCACTGGCGGCCCGTGAGCGGCGCGTATTCGCTGCTGTGGGACGAGGCGCAGCGGATCGCCGGCCACGATCCGGATTTCAACCGGCGCGACCTGTGGACCGCGATCGAGCGCGGCGACTATCCGGAGTTCGAACTCGGCGTGCAGATGATCGACCCGGCCGATGCCGACAAATTCGACTTCGATCTGCTGGACCCGACCAAGCTCGTGCCGGAAGAACGCGTGCCGGTGCGGCCGATCGGCCGGATGACGCTGAACCGCAACCCCGACAACTTTTTCGCGGAGACCGAGCAGGTCGCGTTTCACCCGGGCCACGTGGTGCCGGGCATCGATTTCACGAACGACCCGCTGCTGCAGGGGCGGCTGTTCTCGTACACGGACACGCAGCTGAGCCGGCTCGGCGGTCCGAACTTCCACGAGATTCCGATCAACCGGCCGGTGTGCCCGTTCGCGAACAACCAGCGCGACGCGATGCATCGGCAGACGATCAACGTCGGGCAGGCGTCGTACGAGCCGAATTCGACGAGCGGCGGCTGGCCGCGCGAGACGCCGCCCGCGCCGTCCGGCGGCGGGTTCGAGACCGTGCCCGAGCCGCTCGAAGGCCACAAGGTGCGCGTGCGCAGCGAATCGTTCGCCGACCATTTCTCGCAGGCCGCGCTGTTCTACCAGAGCATGACCGACATCGAGCAGCGGCATATCCGCGACGCGTACTGCTTCGAGCTCGGCAAGGTGACGCAGCCGCACATTCGCGAGCGCGTGGTCAACGAGATCATCGCGCGCTTCGACGCGGGGCTCGCCGCGCAGGTCGCCGAACGGCTCGGGCTGCCTGCGCCGCAGGCGGGCGCGACGCCGGTCGTCGCGCAGCGTTCGCCGGCGCTGAGCCTGATCGGCCGCGCGAAGCCCGGCATCCGCTCGCGCAAGATCGCGCTGATCGCGACGCCCGGCGTGAATCAGGTGCTGGTCGAGCAGGTGCGCGACGCGTTGCTCGCCGCGCACGCGGTGCCGACGATCGTCGCGCCGACGCTCGCGCCGATCGGCGGCATCGTGCCGGAGGCGACACTGGTCGGCATGCCGTCGGTGATGTTCGACGCGGCATTCGTGTGCGGCGGCGACGGCGATGGCCGCGATCTCGCGCATAGCGCCGAGGCCCGCCATTTCGTGCGCGAGGCGTTCAAGCACCTGAAGCCGATCGCGGCCGTCGGCTCGGGGCGGCAACTGCTCAGCGCCGCGCACCTGCCGGACCCGGCCGAGGGCGTGTGCGTCGGGCAGCCCGTCGATATGGACAAGGTACTGAACACGCTGTCGGATCACCTCGGCCGGCATCGCGTCTGGGCGCGCGAACAGCAGGCGGCGGAGCTGCCGGCATAGGGCCGAAAGCGGCCCAAAGCGGCCAACAGCGGTTTGCGCCGTACCGCGCGCCTGCCTTCGGGCGGGCGCGCATTCGGCAAGGAGGAACACGCATGGCACCGCGGATGATATGGAAAGGCGCGATCAGCTTCGGGCTCGTGCACGTGCCCGTGCAGCTGTTTCCGGCGACGCGCACCGTGAAGCCGTCGTTCCGGATGCTCGACAAGCGCTCGATGGACCCGATCGGCTATCGGCAGATCAACAAGCGCACCGGCAAGGAAGTCACGCGCGAGGACATCGTGCGCGGCTACGAGTACGAGAAGGAGCGCTACGTCGTGCTCACCGACGACGAGATCCGCGCGGCGAATCCGGAATCGACGCAGACCGTCGACATCCTGACCTTCGTCGACGAGGACGCCGTGTCGTTCCTCTATCTCGACACGCCGTACTACCTGGTGCCGGACCGCAAGGGCGAGAAGGTCTATACGCTGCTGCGCGACGCGCTGAAGGACAGCGGCAAGATCGGCATCGCGCTCGTGGTGATGCGCGACCGCCAGCATCTGGGCGCACTGATTCCGGTCGGGCCGATACTCGCGCTCGACACGCTGCGCTGGCAGGAAGAACTGCGGCCGCTCGACGAACTGTCGGTGCCGGCCGGCGACGCGAAGGGCGCGGGCGTCACCGCGCGCGAGCTCGGGATGGCGAAGAAGCTGATCGACGACATGTCCGGCACCTGGACGCCCGACGAATATCACGACACGTTTCGCGACGACATCCTCGAACTGGTCGAGCGCAAGGTGCGTGCGGGCAAGATCGAGGAGATCGAGGATCGGCCCGCGCAGACCGGCCGCGCGGCGAGCAACGTCGTCGATCTCACCGAGTTGCTGAAGCGCAGCCTGAAGGGCGGCGCCGGTGCACGGGCGGCGGATCTGCGTGGCGAGCGCGACGAAGGGGAGGACGAGGCGCCGTCGTCATCGTCGCGGGGCGGCGCGCGCCGCAAGCCGCCTTCGAAATCCGCATCGAAAGGCACGACGACGAAAACCGCGGCAACCCAAACCGCGGCGAAGAAGACCGCCGCGAAACGCGGCGCCGCGAGCGACCATGCGACGAAGAAGACCGCCGCGCGCCGCAAGCACGCGGCGTGACGCCGATCATGCCGACTCCGATTTCGACTCCGATTCCGACGAGGTGACGCGATGGCGGGCAAGCTCGATCCGTATCGCCGCAAGCGCCATTTTGGCGCAACGCCCGAGCCCGAAGGCGCGCACGGGAAGCGGCGCACGAAGGCCGATGCGAAGGGCGACACGAAAGCGGGCACGAAGCCGAAGGCGAAGCCTGCCGCGCGCGCAAGCCATCCGCTGCGCTTCGTGATCCAGGAGCACCACGCGCGCCGGCTGCACTACGACTTCCGGCTCGAACTCGACGGCACGCTGAAGTCGTGGGCCGTGCCGAAGGGGCCGAGCTTCGATCCGCAGGTGAAGCGGCTCGCGGTGCACGTCGAGGACCATCCGCTCGAATACGCGTCGTTCGAAGGCGAGATTCCGGCCGGGCATTACGGTGCGGGGTCGGTCGTCGTCTGGGACGAGGGCACGTGGACGCCGGACGGCGGCGTTGCGCGGGCACGCGAAGGCTATCGGGCCGGCAAGCTGTCGTTCCGGCTCGACGGCGAGAAGCTGCACGGCGGCTGGGCGCTCGTGCGCAGCGGGCGGCAGGAAGGGCGCCAGGAGCAGTGGCTGCTGATCAAGGAGCGCGACGACGACGCCCGCAGCGCCGATGACTTCGACGTCGTCGGCGAGCGGCCGGGGAGTGTGCACGACGGCGCGTCGAACGGCGCGGCGCGCAAGCGCGCGGCTCGGCGCGGTCGATCGACGGGTGACGCCGGCGATGGACATGACGCGCGCCACGCCAGTGACGCCAGCCATGAAAGCCACGAAAGCCCGCGCCCCGCCGATCCGTCGCAGGTCGAAGGCGCGGTGCGTGCGCCGCTGCCGGAGCGCGTCGCCCCGCAACTGGCGACGCTGGTCGACGCGCCGCCGACCCACGGCGGCTGGTGCTACGAACTGAAGTTCGACGGCTATCGGATCCTCGCGCGCATCGCGGGGAAGGGCGCTCGCCGGCGCGTCACGCTGATGACGCGCGAAGGCCGCGACTGGACCGCGAAGCTGCGCGCGCAGCGCGACGCGCTCGCGGCGCTCGACGTCGACGACGCATGGCTCGACGGCGAGGCCGTCGTGCTCGGCGAAAACGGCTTGCCCGATTTCCAGGCGCTGCAGAACGCGTTCGGCGCGGACCGCTCGGACACGGTCACCTTCTTCGTATTCGATCTGCCTTATCTCGACGGCTACGACCTGCGCGACGCGCCGCTCACCGCGCGTCGCGCGCTGCTCGAACCGCTGCTCGCGAACAGCGACCCGGCGCGCGTGCGCTTTTCGCCCGATCTCGGCCAAGACGTCGCGTCGCTGATCGCGAGCGCGTGCGACACCGGCCTCGAAGGGCTGATCGGCAAGCGTGCGGACTCGCGCTACCGCGCCGGTCGTTCGCCTGCGTGGATCAAGCTCAAATGCCGGCGTCGGCAGGAGTTCGTGATCGGCGGCTTTACGGAGCCGTCCGGCAGCCGGCACGGCTTCGGCGCGCTGCTGCTCGGCGTGCACGAGCCGGCGCCGGCCGGCAAGCGGCGGCGCGGGCCGACGCCGCTGCGCTACGTCGGCCGCGTCGGCACCGGCTTCGACGCGCGGATGCTCGACCGTCTCGCCGCGATCCTGCGCAAGCACGAACGCGACACGATGCCGTTCGATGCGCCGCCGCGCGAACGCACGCGCACGCGCGTGCACTGGGTCGAGCCGACGCTCGTCGCCGAATGCGAATTCGCGGAATGGACCGGCGACGGGATCGTGCGACAGGCCGCGTTCATCGCGCTGCGCGACGACAAGCCGGCGGAGCAGATCGTCCGCGAAATGCCGAAACACACGGAAACGGAGGTGACGATGGATCAACGCCAGACCCCGCACGACGACACACGCAAGCGCGCATCGCCTGCCGCTCGCGACACCGCCGATCGCAAGCGCCCGTCACGTTCTCGTGCAGCCGCTCGCGCCGAAGGCGACGCGTCCGGCCCCGACACGCTCGGCCGCGTGCGCATCACGCATCCCGAGCGCGTGCTCGACCCGCAAAGCGGCACGCGCAAGATCGATCTCGCGCGTTACTGGCAGTGGGTCGCGCCGTGGCTGCTCGCCGACCTGAAAGGCCGGCCCGTATCGCTCGTGCGCGCGCCGGGCGACATCGCCGGCGAGCTGTTCTTCCAGAAGCACGCGGAGCGCCGCGAGATCCCGTTCGTCACGCAGCACGAAGGGCTCGATCCCGGCCACGGGCCGCTGCTGTCGATCGACAGCGTCGATGCGCTGCTCGGCGCCGCGCAGATGGGCACGGTCGAGCTGCACACGTGGAACGCGCACGCGTCGAACATCGAGCGGCCGGACCGCATCGTGTTCGACCTCGATCCCGACCCGGCGCTGCCATGGCGCACGATGATCGACGCCGCGCAACTCGTGCGCGGGCTGCTCGACGAGCTGGGGCTCGTGTCGTTCTGCAAGACGAGCGGCGGCAAGGGGCTGCACGTCGTCGTGCCGCTCACGCGGCATGCGGGCTGGGACGACGTGAAGGACTTTTCGCGCGCGGTCGCGCAGCACGTCGCCGGCACGCTGCCCGACCGTTTCACCGCGACGATGGGGCCGCGCCACCGGCGCGGCAAGATCTTCGTCGACTATCTGCGCAACGGGCGCGGCGCGAGCACGATCGCCGCGTATTCGGTGCGCGCGCGGCCCGGCATGGGCGTGTCGGTGCCGCTCGACTGGGACGAGGTGCCCGACACGACGGGCGGCGCGCAATGGACGATCGATACGCTGCACGAGCGGCTGGACACGCTGAAGCGCGATCCGTGGGAAGGCTATGCGAGCACGCGCCAGCGCATCACCGCGGCGATGCGGGCGCGGCTCGACGCCGGTGCGTGAAGCGTCAGCGCCGATGCTGCTGCAGCCGGTAATACCAGTTCATCAGCGGCGTCGCGGAGATCCCGTGCGCGACCACCGAAGCCGATACCACGGCCAGCACCGGCGCCGCGAGCGGGCGCACCACGTCGGACGGCCCGTGCTCGAGCGCGAACAGCAGGTAGTAGAACGAACCGATCCCGCGGATGCCGAACCACGCCATCAGCCGCCGCTGCGCATGCGTCGCGCGCGAGCCGGTGAGCGTGACCAGCACCGCGAGCGGACGCACGACGACGAACAGCGCGGCGGCCAGCGCGATGGCGCCCCACGTGAGCAGCGGGCCGGGCAACGTCGCGAGCACGCTGCCGATCATCGTCATCACGATCGCTTCGGCGATCCGTTCGAGCTCGATCGTGAAGCCGAGCACCGATTCGGCCATGAACGCATGCGCTTTGTCCGGATGCTTCTCGGTGGCGACCACGTCTTCCGAGTCGATCTGGCCGATTACTTCGCGCGGTGGCCGGTCGCCGCTCGCGCGATGCTCGACCCACCGCATCGCGACGCCGGCCGCGAACGTCGCGATGAAGCCGAACGTGTGCGCGAGCTGCGCGGCGCCGAACGACAGCACGATCAGCGCGAGCGCGAAGAAGCCTTCGAGGCCGAGCGCCTGGCCGTGGCGCGTGCGCAGCCACCCGATCGTCTTCGTCGTGACCCAGCCGAGCCCGCCGCCGATCGCGGCCGCACCGGCGATGCCCCACAGCGCGACGAGCGCGAACGTGCCGGACAGCGGCGGGATGCCGTGCGTGGCGCCCGGTGCGCCGCACAGCGCGAGCCCCGCGAGCGCGAACGGCAGCGCGATGCCGTCGTTCATCCCGCCTTCGCCGGACAACGCGAAGCGCACCAGGTCGCGATCGCCCGGATCGTGCACCTGCACGTCGTGCGCGAGCACCGGGTCGGTCGGCGCGAGGATCGCCGCGAGCAGCAGCGCGGGGCCCCAGCCGAGGGCCAGCGCGAGCACCGCGCATGCGGCGAGCAGCGGCACGGTGACGATCATCGCGAGCAGCCCGAGACGGCACGGCACGAGCCACAGCTTGTCGGACAGCGGCACGCGCAGCCGCAGCCCGATCGCGAACAGCGACACCAGCAGCGCGACTTCGACGATCTCGCGCAGCAGCGGCCCGTCGCGTTCGAGGTCGAGATGCAGCAGGCCGGCGCCGGCCGGGCCGAGCGCGACGCCGAGCACCAGGTAAATCATGGCCGAGCTGCATGGCAGGTGGCGCAGCGCCGACGTCACGACGCCCATGCCGAGCAGCACGGCGCCGATGATCAGGTACCAGAGGGTTTCGTGCATGCGTGTGAATCGCAGGGAGGGAGACGGGCGGCGTGCCAGCCGTCACGGCTTGCGGCCGAAGGCTTCGCGCAGTTTCCGCTTCGCGCGTTCGAGCGTCGTACGGCGCGTCTTCGGCAGGTTGCGGCCCGCGCGGTTCACGTAGAAGTTCAGCATCGACATCGCCGACTGGAACGGCGACGCCTTGCGGCGGCGGCTGTGCTCGGCCGAGTGCTTCAGCGACGCCGCGATCGCGGCCGGATCGTCGGATTTGAAGATGTCGGGCTCGATGTCGAGCGCATCGCTTTTTTGCGTGACTTCGCCGGACCAGCGCTTGCGGTGGGCCGGGTCGGCGCTGCGCGCGCGGCCCGGGCGGCGCGTGTGGCGCTTGCCGTGCGCATGGGAAGCAGAGGCGGAAGCGGAAGGCATCAGGCAGGGGCTCCGTATGAGGTGACAGAAAGGTCGTGTGGACAGAGGCGCCGCAAATCCCGTGCCGCGTCGCGAGCGCGGCCAGTGACGGCATGGGCCTTGCTGAGACGTCGGAGCAGGAATTTCCATCACGCGATCACCCATAGGGAGAAAACGCCATGAAATCAGCATTCGAATCGAAGTTTGTCGCGCGGCGCGTGCTGGCCTGCGCGGCCGTCGCGATCGTCGCGGCGGCGCCGGCCGCGTGGGCGCAGAATTCGCAGCGCTCGGACGAGGGCACCGGCGCGCCGAATCCGTCGATGGACATGTCGACGCCGAGCGCCAACGGCAATACGGCCGCGCCGCCTCCGCCGGCGGGCACGCAACGGCATGGCGCGAAGCACGGGATGCGTTCGCATAGCGGGGCGGCCGGCCACGTGAAGCCGGGCGGCGGCCCGAACGGCGCGGGCCAGGGCGGTAGCGGCGCCGCGGGCGGCGGTGTCGGCGGCGGCTCTGGCGGCGCCGGCGGGTCGGGCGGTATGGGCGGCTCGGGTGGAACGAGCGGCACGGGCGCCGGCAACGGCGGTTCGGCGGGCTCGACGGGCACGGGCGGCGGCGGGGCCGGCGGCACGGGCGGCGGGTCCAGCGGTTATTGACGGTGTCGTGCCGGCGCGGCCGGCACGGCGCGATGGCGGCGCGGTTTCCCGGGACGGGCGCGCCGCCACCACGCAGGAGGACATCATGCAATCGAATTCCCGGATTTTCCTGGAGCACGACGAGATCGACGGCGAGGCAAGCGACATGGACGATCTCGACACGACGGTCCACGTGGACGTCGAAACGGGCAGGGTCATGTTCCACGCAGCGTGGGCGAACGCCGTCGAGGCGCCGCCCGAGGCGGCCCGGCATTCGGTCGTGCTCGCACTCGAATGCTCGACGATGGAACGCTACGCGGATCTCGACGAAGGCGCGCGGATGCGCGTGCACGCGATGCTGCACGACGCCGTGCAGCAGACGCTCGAGCAATTGCCCGATACCGGCGAAAACCTGACGCTGACGGTCGAGCTGACCGACGCGATGCTCGACGCCGCCCGTCATCTTCAGTAATCGCATCGGATCGACGTGCGGCGTCGCCGCGACGTTGCGTTACATCCCGTTGAAATCTTTGCAGCCGGGCGCGGCGACGTGCAGCGGCGCCGATGCCGCCCGTTCGCGGGTGGCCGCCATCGATGGCGGGTCGTTCCCCTTTGTGCCGCGCTACGCACGGCGCGACGACGCACATGGGCAGCGGCTTCCGCGGCCGGAACGGCGATTGCTGCGCGACAGGCAACGGCACGACATGTGCCGACCTGTCTCTATCCCCATCCCATCCACGGAGGCATTCATGAGCGGCAGGCTGGATCATTGCAAGGTAGCGATTCTGGCGGTCGACGGCTTCGAGGAAGCCGAGCTCGTCGAACCGCAGCGCGCGCTTGCGGCCGAAGGCGCGCAGGTGGACGTGATTTCGCAGCAGCGCGGCGAGATCCAGGGTTTCCGGCACGTCGACAAGGGCGAGCGCGTGAAGGTCGACCGCACGTTCGACGATGCGCGCGAAGGCGACTACGACGCGGTCGTGCTGCCGGGCGGCGTCATCAACGGCGATGCGATCCGGATGGTGCCGGCCGCGCGCGAATTCGTGACGGCGGCCGTCGGCGCCGGCAAGCCGATCGCCGCGATCTGCCACGGCGGCTGGCTGCTGGTATCGGCCGGGCTCGTCGAAGGCAAGACGATGACGAGCTGGCCGAGCCTGCAGGACGACATCCGTCACGCGGGCGGCAAGTGGGTGGACGAGGAAGTCGTGCGCGACGGCAACCTGATCACGAGCCGCAAGCCGGACGATCTGCCCGCATTCAACGGCGCGCTGATCGAGCGCCTCGCGTCGCGGAGGGCCTGAGCCGATGCCGGCCGATTCCCCACGCCGCGTGACGCTGACCGACGAACCGCCCACGTTCGACGGCGCGGCGCTGCAGTTGCGCTTCGTCGTCGACGTCGACGGGGTGCCGCACGCCTGCGCGATCACCGTCGAGGCGCTGGAAGATCATTTCGGCGCGCACTCCGCGCTGGAGGCCGATTTGCGCGACGCGTTCGAGCGCGGCCGTGCGCGTATCGAAGCCGCGTGCGCGGACGTGCTGGCGAGCGGCAACCACGACGTGGTGCTGCACAGCGGGTATTTCCGTGCGCCGGCCGGGCGTGCGCGGGCTGGGTTGTTTGGCCCGCGGGGGTCGTGAGCGGCGGCGCAGTCCCCAGGTGTTGCGCCCGCTTTTACGCCGTCCGTGTGCGGCCCGCTGCCCTTACATGCCGTTGAAAACTTTGCAGCGGCTCGAACGCGCCGTGCGGTGCCACATCGCGCGGCGCGCGCATCGCACGGCCACCACTCGAATAACACCGATTGGCACGTTCCCTGCATGCCCGTAACGTCGCCGGCGCACGATTCGCGCCGCTGCCGATGCGACGCCGGTGTCGCGTCGCGCATCGCCGCCAACGGGGAAACGAGCATGCTGACCGCACACGAATTTGCCGCGCTGTTCCTGGCGCATCACGCGCCGGAACAGATCCAGATCGACCGCGACGACATCGTCGCGCTCGTCGAACAACACCTGATCGTGATGGAGCGCGACGCTGCGTCCGGCCAACACCGGCCCGCGCTGACTGCCGACGGCCTGTCGGTCCTGCGCTGCGTGCAGCGGCAGGACGGGGCCCGGTTCGACGCCACGGAAGCGTGACGCACCGGGCCGCGCGCGGCGCTCACCGCGCGATCGCGACGGGCGCATTGACCTGCACGACCGGCGGCTGGCCTTCGAACGGCGGCGCGTACAGGAAGCGGTCGATCACGCCGGCCTCGAACAGCAGACAGTAGGTCGAGCCGCCGAACTGGAAATAGCCGATCTCGTCGCCCTTGTCGACGCGCTGCCCCGGCATGACCTCGATCACGCACGACGACACGTCGCCCATCCCGACGAACACGGCGGCCACCGTGCCGATGCCGGGATCGTCGCTCGAGATCGCGACCACCGCGCGCGCGGCGACCGCCGTCATGTAGCCCTGCGAGTCGTTGAGCCCGGCCGGGTCCGGGCCTTCCGCTTCGGCGACCGAGTAATAGGCGCCGTCCACCCGATACGCGTGGGTGACTACCCCACGCACCGGCGCATGCCAGCGATGGTAGTTGTACGCGCTGAGGTAGGCCTGGTAGACGTCGCCGCCGACGAAGCGCTCGGCGAGCGACAGCCACGCGGGCGTGAAGAGGTCGCGCAGCGAGTACGGCTGCGACTTGATCCAGAACGTGTCGCGCAGCTTCACGTTCGTTTCGGTGTGATACGGCGACGCTTCGCACGCGCTGACGATCACGTGCGGATCGTCGGGCGCCGCGACGGGCCGCGCGCCGTCGCGAAAGCGCCGCGTGAAGAAGTCGTTCCACGAATCGAAGCCCCAGTGCGGCTGGTCTTCGCGATACTGGAACTGCGACAGCGCGAGGCGCTTGCGCGCTTCGTCGCAGAACCAGCCGTCGGGCGGCGACGTGTCGAGATGCGCGCGCGAATGCGGGCCGCCGAGGAAGTCGCACCACGCATTCAATACGCGCTTCAACTGCGCATTGACCGACGCGTCGCGAAACACCGCGTGACCCGACGGCATGCACATCGGCCAGTCGAGGAAGGCGTTCAGCGGGCACACGATCAGGCTTTCCTCGCTGAACGGCGGCGTGTAGGTCATCAGATGGTCGAGCACCGTCATCAGCTCGCCGATCGATGCGTAGCCGAGCCGGTATCCCGCTTCGAGCGCTTCGTCGATCGCGCGCGTCAGGCTCATGTGCAGCACCGCGTTGTCGTCGAACAGCCGCGCGAGTTCCTGGACGGCCGGCGTGCGCAGCCGGTCGCCGGCATGCGCGCGCGCTTCGTTCGCCATTTTTTCGCGGAACGCGGCCATGTGCGATTCCTCGGTGGCCATCCATCCGCCGAGGCGGCGGCGTGTGGCGGGCGGCGCGTTGCGATTCGTCATCGTCACCTCCGGAACGGTTAGGGGGCGAAGCGATGGAGCAAGACGCTTGCCCGGCGCGCGGCACCGAAATTGCTGCGTTCGGGCGACCGGTTTTTTCGATGACTCACGGCTGGCACGAACCGGGCGTCGGCTTCAACCACCATTCCGCCCCGCGACCAGCACCGCCACAGGCAACTCGGCCAGACAGCGATCGAGCGCCAGCACCCCTTCCGGCGCATCGAGCGCGTCCCCCGCATTCAACCCGTCGACCCACGGCCCTTCGACGGCGCGCGGCAGCACGACCGCCGTATCGCCCCATTGCGCAGGCTCCACCCGCGGCAACGCAGGCGCTTCGCCGAGCAACCGGCACGCGAGCCGAGTCGCGATCACCACCACGGTCGCCGCGTCATCGCAGCGTGCGAACGCCACCGCGTGCCGCGCGAGCGTGCCACGCACCCGCAACGGAACGTATGCGCCGTCCGCAAATGTCGTCGGCCATCGCGCACGCAGCGCCAGCATCCGCCCGATCAGCGCACGCTTCACGCGCGCATCGGGCCATGTCGATAGATACGACGCAACCGGCCCGTCGACCGCTTCGGTCGCCAGCGTCGCGAACGGCACGTCGCGCCGGTTATCCGGATCGACGAGCGAGTGATCCCATGACTCGCTACCTTGATAGAGATCGGGTACGCCGGGCGACGCGATTCGCAGCGCCGTTTGCGTCAGGCTGTTGACGACGCCGGCCGGCGCGATCCGTGCGACGAACGCATGCAGCCGATGCGCAAAATCGCCCGCGCCGCGCGGCGTCAGGATCGCGCGGACGAACGCTTCGCAGCTTTGCTCGTAGTCCGGCTCGGGCGCGAGCCAGTCGGTGTACTGCTTCGCTTCGCGCAGCGCCTTCGTCTGCCATTGCACGACGCGCGGCGCGAGCGCGTCGAGGCCGGCCGCGTCGTCGGGGGCGAGCGCAGGCGGCCAGCAGCCGACGAGCGTCTGGACCAGCATCGCCTCGGCGGCCGGCCCGGGCGTCCACGCGAGGTCGCGGTGCGCGCCGCCGCGATGCGGCTGATTCAGCGCCGACCAGTCGAGCGACACCGCGCGCCACGCATCGGGCACCTCGCTCAGCACCGCGAGCCGCGCCCGCGCGTCCTCGCCGCGCTTGTGATCGTGCGTGGCCGTCGCGACGAGCCCGTGCGGCGCGGTGCGCGCGCGGCGCCGGTTGCGTGCATGGAACGCGCCGCGCGACAGGCTGAAGTCGCCGGCATCGGCGCCGACCTCGTTGCGCGACAGCAGCCGGCCGTAGCGATAGTTGGCCGTGTCCTCGACGCCCTTCGCGGCCAGCGGCGCGGTGAGCTGCGCGAACGCGACACGCGCGGCGACCAGCGCATCGGCGTCCACGCGCGGCACGCGCACGACCGGCAAGCCGAGCCACGCGGCGACGCGCTCGAGCGCGAAGCGGTCGGTCGGATCGACCGTCGCGTAAGCACCGTCGTACGCGTGCGCGAGCACGCGGCGGTCGGCGTCGGCCGGTTCGGCGCCCCGCGCCGGATACATCCGGTACACGGGCAGCCGTATCGCGAGTTCGCCGAGCACGCGCCGGATCGCGATCAGGCTGATGTCGCGCGTCGCGGGCGACGCCCGCGCAATCCCGTGCAGCAGCCGCGCGACGCGCGCATGCTCGCCGGCGAGCTGGCGCATCAGCACGCGCCGCTTGCCGTCGAGCGCTTCCTGCGCGAACGTGCGCGCGGAACCCGATACGGCCGCCCAGTGCGCGGCGAGCGGTTCGGCGCCGGCCGGGTCGTGCAGCAGCGCGCCAACGTCGTTCATGAAGTCGTAGCCGGTGGTGCCGTCGACGGCCCAGTCGGTGCGCAGTGCTTCGCCGGGCGCGAGGATCTTCTCGACGACGATATAGGGCCGCGCGTCGCGCTGCGCGGCGAGCCGTGCGTGCAGCCGACGGCAATACGCGCGCGGATCGGCGAGGCCGTCGACGTGATCGACGCGCACGCCGTCGACGAGCCCGGCCGCATGCAGGCGCAGCGGCAGCGCATGCACGGCGTCGAATACCGCCTCGTCTTCGACGCGCACGGCCGCGAGCGTCGCGATGTCGAAGAAGCGCCGCCAGTTCAGCTCGTCGGCGGCCGTGCGCCACCACGCGAGCCGGTAGTGCTGGCGTTCGAGCAAGTGATGCAGGCACGCGCGCGAGCGTGCGCGGCGCGGATCGGCGCCGCGCAATACCGCATCGAGCGCATGCGGGCCGTGCGCGGCCGCATGGTCGCGCAGCGCCGCATGGGCGGCGGCCAGCCGCGCGCTGTCGCGGATCGGCGCGACGTCGAAGCGCTCGGCGAGCGCGTTCAGGTCCGCGCGATTCGCGATGCGCAGGATCTCCGCGTAGGTGGCGGCGGCGACCGGCAGCCGCCGCCCCGGGCATGCCATATAGAAGCGGCCCGCGGCCGGATCGGCGCGCAGCGTGATGTCGCCGGCCGCGAGCGCGTCGCCGTACGGCGCGCCGAGGCACGGCAACAGCACCTTGCCGTCGAGTGCCGGGTCGGGCGGATGCCAGTCGATGTCGAAATAGCGCGCGTACGGGCTCGCCGACCCCCATTCGAGCACGTCGTTCCACCAGCCGTTCGACGACCCGCCGACGCCCATGTGGTTCGGCACGATATCGATGATGATGCCGAGGCCGCGAGCGCGCAGCGCGTCGACGAGCCGCATGAAACCGGCTTCGCCGCCGCGTTCCGCGCTGAGCGCGCCGTGGTCGACGGTGTCGTAGCCGTGCAGCGAGCCGGGCTCGGCCGTCGACACCGGCGACAGGTACAGGTGGCTGACGCCGAGCCGCGCGAAGTAGTCGGCGTGTGCGGCCGCGTCGTCGAACGTGAAGCCCGCATGCAGCTGCAGTCGCAGCGTCGCGCGTGGGGTCATGGGCCGTGCCTCCGCGCGCGGCGCGCCTGCACGACCGCGGCGATGCGCGTGCGTACGTCGGCGTCGAACAGCGTGTCGATCGGGCGCGGCAGCCGCTGCCGCCAGTTCGGATGGCCGCACGGCGGCCCCGGCAGGTTCGGCTGCGCGTCGAGCGCGAGCAGATCCTCGAGCGGCAGCAGCGCGAGCGGCGACGGGCTGCTCGCGACGTAGGCCAGGATCGCGTTCACCGGCGGCATGTCGGCCGGCGGCACCGCGGCGCCGGCCGGCGCGCAGCCGGCGTGCTGCAGCGCGTGCCACAGCGCCGCGCGCTCGGTCGCGCGTTCCGCATGCGCGGCGAGCAGGTCGGGCGGCGGCGGGGGCGTCGCGCGATTCGAATCGGGGCGCTGCACGGTATCGTGTCCGAACGCCATGCTTTGCACGATTTCGTCCGAATCGTGCGCGCTCGCATCGTCCGGCGCCGGAGCGGCGACGCCTCGCGATTGCGCTTCGTCGCGTCGCTTAGCGGCCTCGGCCTCGGCCGCGACGCGCCGCCACCCGAGATCGACGCCGCGCCACCAGCCGGCCACGGTCGGCAAATCGTGCGTCGACGTCATCGCGATCGCGTCGCGATCCCACGCGGACGGCGGCCGGAACGCGCCATTCGCATCGCGCTCGAACCACAGCACGCGCATGCCCGCGACACCCTGCGCGCCGAGCCGTTCGCGCAATCCGGCCGGCACGGTGCCCAGATCCTCGCCGATCGCGATCGCGCGATGACGCGCCGCTTCCAGCGCGACAAGCCGCACCAGATCGTCGAGCGGATAGCGCAGGTACGCGCCGCTGCGCGGCGAGCCGCCGTCCGGCACGATCCACATCCGCGCGAAGCCGAGCACGTGATCGATGCGGATGCCGCCCGCGTGCGCGAACGCCGCGCGCAGCAGCGCGATGAACGGCATGAAGCCGTCCGCGCGCAGCGCGTCGGGCGTCCACGTCGTCACGCCCCACGCCTGGCCGGCCGCATTGAACAGGTCGGGCGGCGCGCCGAGCGACACGCCGCGCAGCAGCGTCGTGCCGTGCGCCCACGCGTCGCTGCCGGCCCGATCGGAGCCGACCGCGAGATCGGCGATCAGCCCGGTCGCCATCCCCGCGCCGCGCGCCGCGTGCTGCGCGTCGCCGAGCGCACGCGACGCGCACCATTGCAGGAACGTGTGGAACGCGATCGTGTCGGCATGCGCGTGCGCGAATGCATCGACTTCCGCCGATCCCGGGATGCGCCATTGCGCGGGCCACTGCCGCCAGTCCGCGCCGATCCCGTGCTCGATGCAGAACGCCTGCAGCGCATCGAAGCGCGCATGCGCGTCGAGCGCCGCGCCGCCCGCCGCACGAAAACGCTGGAACGTATCGCGCGACGGGTCGTCGCTGGCGCGCCATGCGTCGAAGCACGCACGCAGACGGCGCAGCTTCGCCGGCATCACGCGCGGCCAGTCGATCAGCGCGGCATCGGCCGGGCCGTCGGGTGCCCGACGCGCGACATCGGCGCCCGGCACCGCATCGCAGTCGAGATACGCGACGTTGTGCCAGCGTCGCGACGACGGCGAATACGGGCTGTCGTGCGCGGGGAGCGCCGGATAGCCGGCGTGCGTCGGGCTGATCGCCACCGCCTGCGCGCCGTGGCGCGCGGCCTGTGCGGCCAGCCGCGCGAGCGCCGTGTAGTCGCCCGCGCCGTCGTCGCCGGTGCGGCGCAGGCTGTAGAGCTGCGCCGCGATGCCCCAGCGGCGGCCCGCGTCGTGGGCGCGGGCGAGCGCGTCGAACGGCCGCGCCCGCGGCGGCGCGATCGCGAGCCCGATACGCTGCTCGCCGATGTCGAGCGCGTGATAGCCGGGCATCGCGAGCGGCGGCAGCGTGCCATGTTCGCCCGTGCCGCCCACGCGGCCATCCACGTGCCCGCCGGTTTCGAGCGAGATCCGGAAGCGCGCGCCCGGCGCCGCGACGGTCGCGGGCAGCGTCACCGGCAGGCCGGCGTCACCGGTCACGACGCGCGGCGGCGCCGCGTTCGCATCGGCGAGCGCCGCCGCGCTGTCGACCCGCTGGATCGCTGTGCCGCACGGCCAGCCGAGCGCATCGACGAGCGCGACGAGCGCATCGTCGTCCACGCGTCGCGCGACGCCGCCCGAGTCGGTCCAGTCGGGTTCCAGGCCGGCCGCCCGGGCGAGCGCCGCGATCGGGACGTCGGTCGTCATGACGGGCTCCGTCCGTTCGCGCGGTGCTGCCGCGCATCGTGGTTGACCGCGCCGTCGCGCCACGCGATGCACGCGCGCGGCGGCACATGCCCGCCGGGCAGCCGGTCGCGCGCACGCGGCGGCGTCTCGAACACGATCTTGCCGACCGGCAGCGCGGGCAGCGTCGCGTCGTGCGAGCCGAGATTCAGCGCGATCGTCAGCGTGCTGCCATCGCCGAGGCGCCAGCGCGCGACCAGCGCGGGCGGGTCGCCGTCGCCCGCGAGCTGGTCGACGCCGAGCGCGCGCGCATCGGCCAGGTGCGGCGTCACGAGCGCCGCGCGCACGGCCAGCGCGCTGCGGTAGAAGCGCCGCCACGCGGCCGCGTCGGGCCACGACTCGTCGGGCGGATGGTGCGACGACGAGCGCACGAACGTCGCGATGTCGTTCGGGTCGGGAATCGCGTCGCGATGCGCGGCGTCGGCGAATGCGGGAAACGCGGCGAATTCGCGGCGCCGCCCTTCGCGCACCGCGTCGGCGAGCGCGCCGCGATAGTCGGTGAAGAACTGGAACGGCTGCGTGCTGCCGTCTTCCTCGCCCATGAACAGCAGCGGAATCGACGGCGCGAGCAGCATCAGCGCGGTGGCCGCGCGCACCGCGTCGTCGTTCGCGAGCGCGCGCAGCCGTTCGCCGAACGCGCGGTTGCCGATCTGGTCGTGGTTCTGCAGGAACGCGACGAACGCGGTCGGCGGCAGGTGCGCGCTCGGCTCGCCGCGCGCGGCGCCGTCGTGCAGCGGCGACGGTTCGCCCTGATACGCGAAGCCTTCGCCGAGCGTGCGCGCGAAATGACGCAGCGGCGCATCCGCGTATGCGCGGTAGTAACCGTCGCGTTCGCCGGTCAGCAGCACGTGCGCGCTGTTGTGGAAGTCGTCGTTCCATTGCGCGTCGAAGCCGCCGGGGCCGAGCAGGCTCGCGGTATTGCGCTCGTTCTCCAGCACGAGATGCACGTGGCGCGCGTCGCCCGCGTAGGCGCGCACGCGGCGCCCGAGTTCGCGCAGCCACACGTCGTCGTCGATCGCATGCGCGGCGTCGATGCGCAGCCCGTCGAAACGGTATTCGTCGAGCCAGTACAGCGCGTTGTCGATGAAGAACGCGCTCGTCTGCGGGCGGGAGAAGTCGATCGCCGGCCCCCACGCGGTCTGCCGGTCCGCGCGGAAGAAGTCGGGCGCGTAGCGCGGCAGCAGGTTGCCTTCGGGGCCGAAGTGGTTGTACACGACGTCGAGGAACACTTGCAGCCCGAGCCCGTGCGCGGTGTCGACCAGCGATTTCAGTTCCTCGGGCCGCCCGTACGACGCGTCGGGCGCGAACGGCAGCACGCCGTCGTAGCCCCAGTTGCGCGCGCCGGGGAACGCATTGACGGGCATCAGCTCGACCGCGGTCACGCCGAGTTCGGCGATCGCCGGCAGCCGCCGCTCGACGGCCGCGTAGCCGCCGCATGCGCCGACGTGCAGCTCGTACAGCACCGTCTCGTGCCACGGACGGCCGCGCCACGCGTCGTGACGCCAGCGGTACGCGGCCGGATCGACGACCTGGCTCGGGCCCAGCACGTCATACGGCTGGAAGCGCGACGCGGGATCGGCCACCGCGAGCGCGTCGTCGAGCAGGTAGCGGTACAGCGTGCCGGGGCCGCACGGCGCGATCGTCTCGAACCAGCCGTCGCCGGCCGGCGCCATCGGGAGCGCGCGGCCGCCCGCGTCCTGCAGTTCGACGGCGGCCGTGCGGCTCGCGGGCGCCCACAGCCGGAAGCGCGTGCGGTCCGCATCGAGGCAGGTCGCGCCGAACGACGACGCGTATGCGTGCGTGCCGGGCGAATGGGCGGAACGGGACGTCATGGCGGCTCCTCACGAAGACAGGTCGGGTGGCACGGCCGCGACCGCGATCACGGCCGCATGCGCGGCGACGTCGAGCCCGGCTTGCGGCCACGAGCGCGGGCCCGAGTCGGGCGTCGCGGTGTCGAGCAGGATCCGGTAATCGAGCACGGGCGCGGGCGGCAGGAACGTGATGGTCTCGGCCGATGCGTTCAGCATCACGAGCAACGCCTCGGTGCGTCCGGTGCGGCCGGTGCCGACGCGCCGCATCGTCAGCGCGCGGCGTTCGCCGTCTTCCCACGCGGGGACGGTCAGCGCGTCGCCGCGTTCGTCGAACCAGCCGATCTCGCGCATGCCGGGCGCGCCGTCGCGGTCGCCGTTCGGATAGCGCGGCGCCGACATCACCGGATACATGCGCCGCAGCGCGGCGAGCCGCGACACGAAGCGCGTCATCTGTACGCCTTCGTCGCTGTGCGCCAGGTCCCAGTCGAGCCACGACAGTTCGTTATCCTGGCAATACGCGTTGTTGTTGCCCTGCTGCGTGCGGCCGAATTCGTCGCCGGCCACGAGCATCGGCGTGCCGAGCGCGGTAAACAGCGTCGCGAGCATCGAGCGCGCGACGCGCGAGCGCACGTCGCGGATCTTCGCGTCGTCGGTCGGCCCTTCGACGCCCCAGTTCGCGCTGCAGTTGTCGTCGCGGCCGTCGCGGTTGTCTTCGCCGTTCGCGTCGTTGTGCTTGCCCGCATACGACACGAGGTCGGCCAGCGTGAAGCCGTCGTGCGCGGTGACGAAATTGATCGATGCCCACGTGCGGCGCCGCCCGTGATTGAACAGGTCGGCCGAGCCCGACAGGCGCGCGGCCAGTTCCGGGCGCTGCCCCGCGTCGCCGCGCCAGAAGCGCCGCACGGTGTCGCGAAACCGGTCGTTCCATTCGGCGAAGCCGGGCGGATGGCGGCCGAGCTGATAGCCGCCGGGGCCGAGATCCCACGGCTCGGTGATCAGCTTGCGCTGCGCGAGCACCGGGTCCTGCCGCAACGCGTCGAAGAATCCCGCGCCGGGTTCGAAGCCGTGATCCTCGCGGCCGAGCGTCACGCCGAGATCGAAGCGGAAGCCGTCGATGTTGAACGCGGTCGCCCAGTAGCGCAGCGAATCCATCACCATCTGCACGACGCGCGGATGCGACAGGTTCAGCGTGTTGCCGCAGCCGGTTTCGTCGACGTGGTAGCGCGGATCGTCGGGCAGCAGCCGGTAATAGCTGGCGTTGTCGAGGCCGCGCCACGACAGCGTCGGCCCGAGCTGGTTGCCTTCGCACGTGTGGTTGTAGACGACGTCGAGCACGACCTCGATGCCGGCCGCGTGCAACTGGCGGACCGCGATGCGCATCTCGTCGAGCCTGCGGGTCGTCAGATACGACGGCTCCGGCGCGAAGAACGCGGCCGTGTCGTAGCCCCAGTAGTTGCGCAGCCCGCGTTTCACGAGCTCGCGCTGCTGCAGGAACGCATGGATCGGCAGCAGCTCGACCGTCGTCACGCCGATCGACAGCAGGTGATCGACGAACGCCGGATGCGCGAGCGACGCGAACGTGCCGCGCTCCGGCGGGCGCAGCCCGGCGCGGCGCATCGACGCGCCGCGCACGTGGGTCTCGTAGATCACGGTGCTGCGCCACGGCACGTTCGGTCGGCGGTCGGTGCTCCAGTCGAACGCTTCGTCGACGACCACGGCTTTCGGCATCGCGGGCGCCGAATCGCGGCGGTCCATCGACAGGTCGGCCCGGTTCGAATGCACGCGATAGCCGAACAGCGCGTCCGACCAGCGGAACTGGCCGACCAGCTTGCGCGCGTACGGGTCGAGCAGCAGCTTGGTCGGATTGAAGCGGTGGCCGTGCTGCGGCTGGTACGGGCCGTCCGCGCGGAACCCGTACACGGTGCCCGGATGCGCGTTCGGCA
Source organism: Burkholderia sp. AcTa6-5 (assembly GCF_017815075.1). NCBI lineage: Bacteria > Pseudomonadati > Pseudomonadota > Betaproteobacteria > Burkholderiales > Burkholderiaceae > Burkholderia > Burkholderia sp. AcTa6-5. The sequence continues at coordinate 98,877 of NZ_JAGIQE010000014.1, forward strand.
GATAGCCGTGCCACACCTCGTCGGTGCATTCGGGCAGATCGAGGCGCGCGAGTTCCTTGCGGCCGGTCGGATCGAACACGCACAGCTGAATCCGGTGCGCGTGCGCGGAAAACACCGCGAAGTTGGTCCCGAGGCCGTCCCAGGTTGCGCCGAGCGGGTAGCTGCGGCCGGGTTCGAGACGGTCGGGCAGGGCGGTCGGCATGGGGCGTATCTCCGTGTCGAGGGCGGGAGCAATCAGGCAGGTGTCAACCACAGCGTCGCGAGCGGCGGCAGGCGCAACGTCGCCGACCACGCCTCGCCGTGCGCGGGCACGGCTTCGGCCCATACGGCGCCGTCGTTGCCGGCGTTGGTGCCGCCATACGTCGCGGCATCGGTGTTCATCAGTTCGCGCCAGTGGCCGGGCGCGGGCAGCCCGAGCCGATAACCGGCGCGCGGCACGGGCGTGAAGTTGCAGACGGCGACGACCAGATGCCCCGCATCGTCACGGCGCGCGAACGCGAACACGCTGTTGTCGCGGTCGTCGCCGATCAGCCAGGAGAACCCGGCCGCGTGGCAGTCGAGCGCATGCAGCGCCGGTTCGGCCGCATACGCGCGGTTGAGATCGCGCACCAGCCGCTGCACGCCGCGATGCGCGGGCGCGTCGAGCAAGTCCCAATGCGGCGTCGCATCGTGCGCGAACTCCGCCCATTGCGCGAATTCGCTGCCCATGAACAGCAGCTTCTTGCCGGGATGCGCCCACATGAAGCCGAAATACGCGCGCAGCGTCGCGAGCCGCTGCCACGCGTCGCCGGGCATCTTCGCGACGAGCGAGCCCTTGCCGTGCACGACCTCGTCGTGCGACAGCGGCAGCACGAAGCGTTCGGAGAACGCGTATACGAGCCCGAACGTCATCCGGTCGTGGTGATAGCGGCGGTGGATCGGGTCTTCGTGCAGATACGCGAGCGTGTCGTGCATCCAGCCCATGTTCCACTTGAAGTCGAAGCCGAGCCCGCCGTCGGCGGTCGGCGCGGTGACGCCCGGCCACGCGGTCGATTCCTCCGCGACGGTGACGACGCCGGCCGGCGCGGCGTCGCCGTGCAGCGTGTCGTTCAGCCGGCGCAGGAACGCGACCGATTCGAGGTTCTCGCGGCCGCCGTACACGTTCGGCACCCATTCGCCTGCCTTGCGCGAATAGTCGCGGTACAGCATCGACGCGACCGCGTCGACGCGGATGCCGTCGACGTGATAGCGGCGCGCCCACGCGAGCGCCGATGCGACCAGGAACGCGCTGACCTCGGTGCGCCCGACGTTGAACACGCAGGTGTTCCAGTCGGGATGCATCCCCTCGCGCGGATCGGCATGCTCGTACAGCGCGCTGCCGTCGAATTGCGCGAGCCCGTGCGCATCGTTCGGAAAATGCGCGGGCACCCAGTCGACCAGCACGCCGATGCCGGCCGCGTGCGCGCGATCGACGAAGCGCGCGAAGCCGTCGACCGGCCCGAAGCGCGCGGACGGCGCGAACTGCGCGAGCGGCTGGTAGCCCCACGAGCCGCCGAACGGGTATTCGGCGATCGGCATGAACTCGACGTGCGTGAAGCCCATGCCCTTCACGTACGGAATCAGCCGCTCGGCGAGTTCGTCCCACGTCGCGCTGCGCTCCATCTGTTCGGGGATGCGCAGCCACGATTCCGGATGCACCTCGTAGATCGACCACGGCACGCGGTAGCGATCGTTGCGCGGCCGCGCGTGCATCCAGCCGTCGTCGTGCCACGCGAACGCGTGGAGCGCCGCGACGTCCGCGACCACCGACGCCGTGCGCGGCGGCGCCTCGGTCGCCCGCGCGCACGGATCGGCCTTGTGCGGCAGCACGCGCCCGTCGGGTGCGCGCAGTTCGTACTTGTAGCGTTCGCCCGGGCCGATGCCCGGCACGAACAGCTCCCACACGCCGGACGGCCGCCGCAGTCGCATCGGATGGCGGCGCCCGTCCCATGCATTGAAATCGCCGACCACCGATACGCGCTGCGCGTTCGGCGCCCACACCGCGAAACGCACGCCGTCGGTATCGTCGATGCGCACCGGTGTCGCGCCGAGGCAGTCGAGCACGGCTTCGGGATCGCCGGCCGAGAAGCGCGCAAGCGCCGCTTCGTCGAGCAGCGTGCCGAACGCGTATGCGTCGTCGGTCACCTGATGCGCGTTCGGCCAGTCGATCGCGAGCAAATAGTGTGGCGAGCCGCCGTCGCGCGCGATCGTCCCCGCGAAGCAGCCGGCGCGATCGACGCACGCGAGCGCGCCGAGTTCGGCGCCGTCCGGCGACAGCGCACGCACGCGCTCGGCGCCGGGCAACAGTGCCCGCACGACGACCTGGTCAGCCTGTTCGTGCGGGCCGAGGCACGCGAACGGGTCGGGGTGGCGGCCGGCGAGCAGCGCGTCGATATCGGCGCGTTCGAACAGCGTGTCGGTCATGGGTTGCCTCCGTCGTCGGGCAGCACGCCGTCGCCGAGCAGCCGGTCGACCAGCGCCGCGAGCCCGCCGACCGGCACGCTCAGCCAGTCGGGCCGGTTCGAGGCTTCATAGCACAGCTCGTACGACGCCTTGTCGATCAGGAACAGCGCCAGCAGGCGGTCCGCGTAGTGCGGATCGACGAAGCGCGCGGGCGCGTGGTCGGCGGCCGCGCGATAGCATTCGACGAAGCGGTCGGCCGCGGCCTGCCCGAAGCGGTCGAACAGCGCGCGCTTGCGGCCGGCCGCCTGCGGCGGCGCTTTTTCGATCGCGAACTGCGCGGTCGCGCTCACGTACGACAGCGAGCGCAGCAGGCCGGCCACGTCGCGCAGCGGATGCGATTTCGCGCGACGCCGTTCGAGCGCGCGCGCCGGTTCGCCTTCGAAGTCGATCAGCAGCGCGTCGCCCTGCACGTCGAGCACCTGGCCCAGATGGAAATCGCCGTGAATCCGCGTGCATTGCGCGTCGAGCGTGCGCGGCACGAGTTCGCCGAGCGCCTCGACGGCCGCGTCGCGCGACGCGAGCAGCGCGTCGGCCGACGCACGGGTGGCCGGATCGAGCGCATCGAGCCGCGTGCGCAGCACGTCGAGCGCGCGCTCGAACGACGCGATCGCGTCCACGCACCAGCCGTCGACGTGATCGGGCGTGGCGCGTTCCGGCGCGAACGCCGGATCGTCGGACGGCTGCGCGAGCGCGACGTGCAACTGGCCGAGCCGCGTGCCGATGATGCCCGCGAACGCCGCGTAGCCGAGCAGCGCGTCGGGCTCCTCGTCCGTTTCGGCGGCCTCGCCTTCGTCCGCGGCCGGCAGCGCGAGCTCGTCGATCGCGCGCCGCAGGAAATCGAACGAACGCGTCCACGCGTCGCCCTGGTTGTCGACATAGCGCTGCAGGATCGCGACCGTATGCGGCGTGCCGTCCGGATCGACGTGCACGACTTCTCCGGCCAGCGTCGCGGTGTTCGCATAGCCGATGCGCGTCAGGTGCCGGCTCATTTCGGCTTCCGGATGAATGCCGTGCGCGACCTTGCGCACCAGCTTCAGCACGATCGCGTCGCCGATCACGAGCGAGCTGTTGCTCTGCTCGGCCGCGAGCCAGCGCACTTCCGCGTCGTCGCCCGGGTCGAGCCCGGCGAGCGCGTCTTCCGGCAGAAAGGTGAGCCGGCCGCCGTCGGACATCGGCACCGTCGCGCCGTCGCGCAGCTTGCGCAGCATGCCGCGCGCGAACGCCGGCAGCGCGAACGCGTCGGTCAGGTAGCCGACCGTATGGCCGCGCCGCACGCGCGCGAGCGCCAGTTGCGCGAACAGCGGATGGGACGTCTCGCCGCCCCACGCGGCCGCGAGCGGCACCACGTAGCGTTCGACGCGGCCGTCGCTTGCGGACACCCACGCCTCCGCGTACTGGAACGGCTCGTCCGGAATCGGGGTGACGACGTTCAGCCACGCGTCGCCGATCTTGCGATCCTTCGATGCGAACCAGCGCCGCCGCGCGAGCCACGACGCGAGCGCGTCGTGCGCGAGCGCATGCAGTTGCGAGACGTCCGGCCGCGTATCGCCGCGCCGCATCACGAGCGTCACGTATTCGGGCAGCGGCTCCGCATGCGGCTGCCGCCACGACGGCTCGCGGCCATGCTCGGCGAGCACGAACCACAGGAACCCGTACGGCGGGAAGGTGAGGAGATACGGGAGCTGGCCGATCGGCGGGAACGGCGAATCGGACGTCATCTCGATCGGCACGCGGCCCGCGAATTCGGACAGGTCGAGTTCGACGGCCTGCGACGCGCGCGACAGGTTCGCGACGCACAGCACCGGTTCGTGGCCGTCCAGCTCGCGCAGGTACGCGAGCACCTTGCGGTTCTCCGGGCGCAGGAAGCGGATCGTGCCGCGCCCGAACGCCTGCGACGCGCGGCGCGTCGCGAGGATGCGCCGCGTCCAGTTCAGCAGCGAATGCGGGTCGCGCGTCTGCGCCTCGACGTTGATCGCGTCATAGCCGTACAGCGAGCCCATGACCGGCGGCAGCACCAGCAGTTCGGGATCGGCGCGCGAGAAGCCGCCGTTGCGGTCCGACGACCACTGCATCGGCGTGCGCACGCCGTCGCGATCGCCGAGGTGGATGTTGTCGCCCATCCCGAGCTCGTCGCCGTAGTAGATCACCGGCGTGCCGGGCATCGACAGCAGCAGCGAATTGATCAGCTCGATGCGGCGCCGGTCGCGCTCCATCAGCGGCGCGAGCCGGCGCCGGATGCCGAGGTTCAGCCGCGCGCGGCGGTCGCTCGCATAGGTTTGCCACAGCAGGTCGCGTTCCGAATCGGTGACCATCTCGAGCGTCAGCTCGTCGTGGTTGCGCAGGAACACCGCCCACTGGTTGCTCGGCGCGAGCGCCGGCGTCTGCCGCATGATGTCGAGGATCGGGAAGCGATCCTCGCTCGCGATCGACATGTAGATGCGCGGCATCAGCGGGAAGTGGAACGCCATGTGGCATTCGTCCTCGTTGCCGAAGTATTCCTGCACGTCTTCCGGCCACTGGTTCGCTTCCGCGAGCAGCATCCGGTTCGGATACTCGGCGTCGATCGTCGCGCGGATCCGCTTCAGGATCGCGTGCGTCTCCGGCAGGTTCTCGTTGTTGGTGCCTTCGCGCTCGACCAGGTACGGCACCGCGTCGAGCCGCAGCCCGTCGATGCCGAGATCGAGCCAGAAGCGCATCACCTGGATCACCTCGCGCACGACGGCCGGGTTGTCGAAGTTCAGGTCCGGCTGGTGCGAATAGAAGCGGTGCCAGTAATACTGGCCGGCCACCGGATCGTGCGTCCAGTTGGATGTTTCGGTATCCAGAAAGATGATCCGCGTGCCCGCGTATTTCGTGTCGGTGTCGGACCACACGTAGTAGTCGCGATGCGCGGAGCCCGGCTTCGCGCGGCGCGCGCGCTGGAACCACGGGTGCTGGTCCGACGTGTGGTTGATCACGAGCTCGGCGATCACGCGAATGCCGCGCGCATGCGCTTCGCGGATGAAGCGCCGCACGTCGGCCAGCGTGCCGTAGTCGGGATGCACGTCGCGGTAGTCGGCGATGTCGTAGCCGTCGTCGCGGCGCGGCGACGGATAGAACGGCAGCAGCCAGATCGTGTCGACGCCGAGTTCGGCGATGTAGTCGAGCTTCGCGATCAGGCCGGGGAAATCGCCGATGCCGTCGTTGTTCGAGTCGAAGAACGACTTCACGTGCACCTGGTAGATGATCGCGTCCTTGTACCACAGCGGATCGTCCGCACCGAGCGCGGGTTCGCGGCGGCGCGCGCGGCGCCGGCGCGGCGTGCCGGCCGGCGCGAGCGACGGGAATTGCGCGCGGCGCACGTCGTCGAGGGAATCTTCGCGTTTCATCATGCATGCGCTCCCGAAGGGCGGCGGGCGGGATCCGGTTCGGGCGCGGCCGCCCGCGCGGCGCCCGGAGACGGCGCGAGCCGCCAGATTGCGTACGGCCGCACGTGCGGATCGAGCGACACGTACTGGCGATGGCCGCGCCAGGTTAGCGCGTGCGCGGCGTCCTGTTCGAGCGCATCGAGCGGTTCGCCGTCGGCCAGCCCGAGGCCGCGCCACAGCGCCGCATCGAGCGTGAAGTTCGCGGCCTGCGGATGCCACGGGTCGAGACTGATCGCGACGATCACCACGCTGTCGAACGCGGGCGTCGCCTTCATGAACACGAGCACCGAGTCGTTGTCGGCGTCGACGAACGTGAGACCGAGATGCGTCTGCAGTGCGGGGTGATCGCGGCGCGCGCGGTTCAGCCGCGCGATTTCCGTGCCGATATGCGCGGCCTTGCTCCAGTCGCGCGCGCGCAGCTCGTATTTCTCGGCATCCGCGTATTCCTCGCTGTCCGGCAGCGGCGCCGATTCGCCGAGCTCGAAGCCCGAGTACAGGCCCCACGAGCCGGCCAGCGTCGCCGCGAGCGCCGCGCGGATCACGAACTGCGAGCGCGGCGCGTTCTGCAGGTGGCGCGGGTTGATGTCGGGCGTGTTGACGAAGAAGTTCGGCCGGAAGAATTCGCGCGCGGGCCCGGCCGTCAGCTCGGTCAAGTAGTCGATGAAGTCGCGCTTCGACTCGCGCCACGTGAAGTACGTGTACGACTGCGAGAAGCCGACTTTCGCGAGGCGATACATCATCCCCGGCCGCGTGAACGCCTCGGACAGGAATACGACGTCCGGATGCCGGCCGCGCACCTCGTCGATCATCCACGCCCAGAACGGCAGCGGCTTCGTGTGCGGGTTGTCGACGCGGAAGATCCGCACGCCCGCATCGACCCAGAACAGCACCGCGTCGCGCAGCGCGAGCCACAGGTCGGGCAGCGCGTCCGGCGCGTAGAAATCGGGGTTCACGATGTCCTGGTAGCGCTTCGGCGGATTTTCCGCGAAGCGCAGCGAGCCGTCGGGCCGCCACGCGAACCAGCCGGGATGCGCGGCGAGCCACGGGTGATCGGGCGAGCACTGGATCGCGAAATCGAGCGCGATCTCGAGCCCGTGCCCGCGCGCGGCGTCGACCAGCACACGGAACGAGTCGAGCGTGCCGAGCTGCGGATGCACGGCCGTGTGGCCGCCGTCGGGCGAGCCGATCGCGTACGGGCTGCCGACATCGTCGGGGCCGGCGGTCAGGCTGTTGTTGCGGCCCTTGCGCGCGGACGTGCCGATCGGGTGGATCGGCGGGAAATACAGCACGTCGAAACCCATGTCGCGGATGCGCGGCAAATGCGCGATCACGTCGTCGAACGTGCCGTGCCGGTGCGGATCGTCGCTGGCCGAGCGCGGAAACATCTCGTACCAGCTCGAAAAGCGCGCCTTGCGGCGTTCGACGTCGACCGGGTAGATCGTCGCGTCGTGCGTGACGAACGGGCGGTAGCGCAGCGCCGCGAATGCATCGGCGAGCGCGGGGCCGCCAATCAGCGCGAGGCGGTCGTCGGGCGACGCGTCCTTGAGCTCCGCGACGAACTGTTTCATCCGCGTGACCGCGCGCGGGTCGGCCGGCTCGGCGAGCTTCAGCGCGGTCGCGAGCAGCAGTTGCGCTTCGCGCACCTCCAGCGTCACGTCCTGGCCGGCCGCGCGCTTCTTCGCGATGTCGGTGACGAGCGACGCCCAGTCGTCGCGCCATGCGACCACGCGGAATTCATGGCGACCGAGCCGGTCGAGCGTGACGCACGCGTGCCAGCGATCGTTCGGCTCGGCTTCGAACGACACTTCGCGCCATTCGTCGTCGCCCGCGGCGCGCCACTGCAGCACGGCCGCCAGATGCGCGTGCCCGTCGGTGAAGATCGATGAGCTCACGACGAGCGGCTCGCCGATCACGCGCTTGATCGCGAAGCGGCCGTCGTCGACCGACGGCTCGACGCGCTCGATCGCGATCCGGTCGGCCGCGAGCGCCGCCGACAGCGCGGTGCGCTCGCGGGCGGCGTCGGCGCGCGTCGTGACGGGCGGCGCCCGCCATGCATGCAGCAACGCATACGCGCCGGGCGCGAGCGTGAACGACTCGAGCGCGGCCGGCGGCTGCGTGTGCGCGCCGGCCTGCGTGGCGACGCGCGTGAAGCCGCCCGGCACGCCGGGCAGGATCGTCGCGGGGTCGACCGTGGCGGGTGCGTCGAGATCGGGATTCAACGCGATCAGCAATGCCGCGTCATCGTGTTCGAGCGACGGCCCGGTGCCGCGCAGCAGCGCGGTCGCGTTTGCGCCCGGCGCGCTCAGTTGCACGATTTCGCCGCGCGCCGCCGCGACGGGCGTCGCGCGGCGCCATGCGTTCGCATCGGCGAGCGCGCCCGACAGGTCGAAACGCGCGTGCTCGAATGCGGCGCGGTAGCGCGCGGCATCCGCGTCGCGCGCCATCAGCGGCACCGTCACGCCGCGCTCGAAACCCATCGGCACGAGCCAGCCGGTGCCGACGGCCGCCGCTGTCCACAGCGCGCGGCGATACGCGCGGGCGACGGTGTCGTCCGGCGCGTCGGGCCAGTCGTCGGCGAGACGCGGGCCGTCGGGCGCATCGGGAAACGCGATCGGCGCGCCGATGCGCCGCAGCAGCCGGTGTTCGTCCGCGAACCACGGCGCGCACAGGTCCCACCAGCGCACCGACGAAAACACCGCGTCGAACCCGGCCGCTTCGAGCTGCGCGAGCGCGTCGCGCGCATGGCCGGGCACGCCCGCGAGCACCGCGACGTCCGGGCGCGCCCGGCGCAGCGCCGCGCGCCAGCCGGGCCACCAGTCGGCCGGCAGATGATGCGGCGCGTCGATCAGGAAGCCGGCCGCGCCCGCGTCGGCGAACGTCGCGAGATGCGCGCACCACCATGCCGACAGCGCGCCGCGCACCGTTTCGTCGCCGGCGTTCGCATGCGCGAGGTCCAGCGCGTGCGCGGCGCCGCGCGGGTCGATCAACGCGTCGTCGTACGCGCGCTCGACGTACCAGTCCGGATGCTCGGCGCGCAGTGGGTTCTCGCGCGCGATGCGATCGGGGACGACTTCGAGCAGCACGCGCAGCCCATGACCCTTCGCCAGGTGCGCGAGCCGCGAGAAGGTTTCGAGCGCGCTCGCGCGTGTCGCGAACGACTGGGCCGGCCGCCGGAAATCGGCCACGTGGCGCGGAAAGCCGGCGACGCTCGCGGCCCAGAACGCACCGACCAGCACGTGATCGAAGCCCATCCCCGCGATATGCGCGAAGGTCTGCGGCCAGGCGTCGAGCGGCCCGACGAGGCGGGCGTCGCAGAAGTAGAGGTGCGGAGCGAACGGCGGTGTGGAGTCCATGGCGTGGCGTGAGCGGGTGGCGCGAGCGGTAAAGCCGGTGCGTCGCAATCTGCGTGCCTGCTGCGCGATTCCCTGCGGGCACGGCGTGTGCGGAAAGCCGGCCTGAAAGGGCCTGTCGTTTTTACATGACCGCCGGACTCGCGCATGGTCTACATGCGTGGCACCGAGCGGATGTCCGAACTGTCCCCCGTCGCCGCATCGTCGTCCGAAGTCGGAATCGGCACGCCGGGGTCATACCGCACCACCTTGCCGTGTTCGATCCGGTGCGGAAACGACGGCGGCGCGTCCACCTCGTCGCCGAAGCGCGCACGCACGAACGCGCGCAGCAGCGCCACGCGTGCATCGCGGCCGCGCGCGCCGCAGGTCGACGGGCCGTCGACGAAGGTCGCGTCGCATTCGACGTCGTCGCCGTGGCGGGCGATTCGCAGGTCCTCCACGCGATCGAGCACCGCGCCCGCGTCGGCCCACGATGCCGACGGCGCGAACGGCGCGTCGAGATGCCGGAACGCGTCGCACGCGGCCGTCACGACGACGGTCGGCGCGACGGCCGTGAAGCGCAGCGTGTCTTCGTCGTCGACGCACAACGCGCGTGCGCACCAGTAGTCGAGATCCTTTCCGTCGAGTACGTCGGTTCGCATGAGCTGCCTCCGTCGGATCGAAAAAAGGCTCAGCGCGCAAGCGACGTGCCCGTTGCCGGCGTCGTGCGCATCCGTGCAACGAGCGGATAGTGATCCGACGCGTGCCGCGCCCGCGCGCTGCGATGCACGACCACGTCGACCAGCAGCTCGCCCGGATGAATCCAGATCCGGTCCAGCGAGAACACCGGCCACACGGTCGGAAACGTGCGCGGCGCCGGCGCGCGCCGGAACCGCGTGACGAGCGCCTGCAGCGCGCGGCCGCGCACGAACCATTCGTTGATGTCGCCGAGCAGGATCACCGGCATCGCGCCCGTGTCGAACGCCGCGAGCAGCCGCTGCACCTGCGCGCTGCGTTCGCTCGCCGACAGCCCGAGATGCGTCGCGACCACGCGGATCGGGCCCGCGCTGCAATCGATGTCGGCGTCGAGCGCGCCGCGCGGCTCGCGCGGGTGGAACGACAGGTCGAGCGTGCGCGCCGCGCGGATCGGGCAGCGCGACAGCACCGCGTTGCCGTAGCGGCGCTCCGGCGTATCGATCGTCGGGCCGGCCACCGCGTGCATGCCGGTCGCGTCGCGCAGGTGCGCGAGCACGTCCGGCACACGCGTGCCGCCGAGCGGCACTTCCTGCAGCGCGATCACGTCCGCGTCGAGTTCGTCGATCACGGCCGCGATCCGGTCGACCGCGCGCGCCGGCCACGCGCCGTGGCCGCCGTGAATGTTGTAGGTCGCGATCCGCAGGTCGCGCCCGCCCGGCGCGGCGGCGGGCGCCGCGTCGGCGGTGACGACGTGCGGCGGCGGGGCCGGGTCTTGGCTCAGCGCCATCGTCGCAGCACCCTCACCAGCAGGATCGACACGCCGACCAGCGCGAGGCCGATCGCCGCGAGCCACGCGAACGCGCCGGGCCCCGGATGGCTGAGCGCGGCGGTCAGCTGATGCGCGAACGTGACGGTCAGCACGATGCCGGGCAGCATCCCGAGCGCGGTGCCGATCAGGTAGTCGCGCAGCCCGATGTGCGATGCGCCGGCGACGAGGTTCACGACGGTGAACGGCGCGATCGGCAGCAGCCGCAGCACGGCCATCGCGACCACGCCGCGCCGGCCGATGTGCTCGCTCAGCCGGTTCGCGCGCGCGCCGGCGAGCCGGCGCACCGCGTCGCGCCCGAGCCAGCGGCCGAGCGCGTAGGTCGCGGCGGCGGCCGCCATCGAGCCGACGCCCGCATACGCGAAGCCCGGCCACGCGCCGAACACGAGCCCCGTCGCGGCGATCAGCAGCGTGATCGGCACCGCGAAGGTCGCGGCGATCACGTAGGCCGCGAGCAGCAGCACCGGCGCGCCCGGCAGCCGCGCGATGCCGGCCACCGCGTGCGACAGCGACGCGACGTTCAGGTGCGCGCCCAGCGGCGTGAAACGCCACGCGAGCGCGAGCGCGGCGATCGCGAGCACCACCGCGCCCAGCACGAAAAAGCGCGCGGTCAGCGTGCGATGCTGCTCGTGCGGCACGAATTCGCGGACGAACCGGTCCGGCTCGATCGGCTGCTCGGGATCGAGCCGCGCGCTGACCGGCACGAGCGCCTCGAACTGCGGCGACACGGCCGGGTCGAGCGTGCGCAGCGTGCGGCCCGGTTTCGCGCGCAGCCGGTCGAGCACGACGTTCGGCCGTTCTCCGCCCGCGAACGCGTCGGCCACCGCCGCGGGCGTCGTACCGAGGTGCTCGGCCAGCAGCCGCTCGCGCATGCCGGCGATCGCCGCGCGAACGCGGGCATCGCCGGCCGCGACCAGCGCGATGCAGCATTCGGTGTCGAGCACCATGGAGCGGTTATTGAGGTTCGCGCTGCCGATCACGATGCATTCGTCGTCGACGATCGCGACCTTGCTGTGCACGTTCACGCACCCGTCGCCGAGCCCGTCGACGTGCGGATACAGCAGCCGGTAGCGGTCGAAGCGGTCGGCCGACGCGAGCGTCGCGTGCAGCCGCGCGCGCAGCACGCCCATCGTCGCTTCCTGCAGCCAGCCGCTCTGCACGCGCGGCGCGACGACCGTCACGTCCGGCCCGTGCGCGTCGGCGAGGCGCGCGGACAACGCTTCGCGCACCACCGCCGCGGTGAAGTACTGGTTCTCGACATACAGGTGCCGCTGCGCGGCGCGGATCGTGTCCTCGACGAGCGCGCGCACCTGGGTGACCGGCTCGCGGCCGCCGTGACGCGGCGCCGTATACGCGATGCCGAGCCGCACGTCGCGTACGTCGACGCGCGCGTCGGGCGGCCACGGATCGGGGTCGTCCGGCCGGTCGAGATGCCGCTGCGCGCGGATCGCGATCGGACGCCCGCACGCCTGCAGCCAGCGGGCACGTGCCTGTTCGCCGATCGCGGCGGCCGCGTCGCCGTCGAACATCGCGTGCACGTCGTGGAACGGCCCGTACGGCATGCCGTGCTCGTCGCGGCGGCGCGGGTCGTCGGCCGCATGCGCGGGCGTGTCCCAGCGGGCGCGCGTCAGGTCGAGGCCGCCGACGAACGCGAGCCGGTCGTCGATCACGACGAGCTTCTGGTGATGCGACGCGCCGCGCGGGTGCGCATCGTCGAGCCGGAACCGGATGCCGCGATGCGCGCGCCAGCCCGCCCGATACACGGGCGGCCAGTCGCGCTCCAGCGCGTAGATCATCGCGAAATCCCACGCGAGCACGTAGATGCGCAGGTTGTGGCGGGCGGACGCGAGCGCGTGCAGGAAGGCCGCGAGCGTATCGGGCAGCGTGTCGTCGGCGCCGCCCGGCGCGAGCCGCATCCGGCTGTCCACGTCCCAGCCGACGATGAACACCGTATGGCGCGCGCGCAGCAGCGCGGCGCGCAGCGTCGAGAAGTACGCGTCGCCGTCGACCAGCATCGCGAAGCGGCCCGCGTGGCGGATCGTGTCGCAGTTGCGCCCGCGTTCGAGCAGGCCGTGCCGCGAAGGGGCGTTCGCCGGCGCGGGGGCGACGCGCCGGTCGTCGGCGCGGGTCACGCGGTCCGCCACGATCATCGTGCGCCGACGTCCCGGTCGCCGTCGATCCGCTGCAACAGCGCGTCGCAGCGCGCGCGCAGCGCCTGCAATTCCGGCGAATGCGCGTCGAGCCGCACGCGTTCGCCGCTCTGCGGGTCGCCGTGCGTGATCGCGATGTCGTAGATCTCCTGCGCGATCGTCGCCGACGCGTGCGCGATCCTGATCCGGTCGAGCCACTCGCAGTCGGCGTGCCGGCACGCGAGCCACGCGCGCAACGCGCCGACCAGCTGGCTGGTCGTGAGCCACGCGCCGCCGCGCATGCGGGCAGCGAGCTGGCTCGTCACGAGATAGGAGAGCAGGTCGGTCTGGGTCACACGAAACTCCTTGACGAGGTGTCGGGTTGACAGGTCCGTACGCACGCGATGTTTTGCAGCGTTTCGCAGATCGCCGCGAATTCCGGCCCGCTCGTGCGCGAGAACGAGACGGAGATGTCGTCGGTGTCCGGATCGTCGTCCGACTGCTGGACGATGAACCGTTTCACGCGCACGCGGCCGGGGCCGAGCGCCTCGTGCAGCGTGCCGAGCGTCAGGCCGCCGCGTTCCGCCACGAGCAGCAGCGTGCGCTGCTGGCGCTGCGCGATGAAGCGGCGCTCGAGCGGCTTCACGCCCGCGAGGATCGCGAGCACGATCGCCGTCGCGCCGACCGACGCAACCACCATGCCGCCGCCCGCGGCGAGCCCGACGCCGGCCACCGCCCACAGGCTCGCGGCCGTCGTCAGCCCGCGCACCACTTCGCCGCGCAGCAGGATCGAGCCCGCGCCGAGAAAGCCGATGCCGGACACGACCTGCGCGGCGACCCGCGACGGATCGACCACGACGCCGTTTTGCCCGCGCACGTCCTCGAAGCCGAACGTCGACACCAGCATCACGAGCGCGGAGCCCACGCATACGAGCATGTGCGTGCGCAGCCCGGCGGCCCAGTTCAGGCGTTCGCGTTCGAGCCCGATCACGCTGCCGAGCAGCGCGGCCAGCAGCAGGCGTCCCAGCAATTCGAGGTGGCCGATCATGATGTGCATCCCATCCGGCCCTGCGTGAGGCGGGCGCGGTAATAGTTCGATGCGGAAAAGGGACGCAAGCAGCGTGCCGGCCGGGCACGGCGCGTGCGCACGAGGCCGGCGGCGCGCACGGCGATCATGCGGCGCGCATTTTTTTCATCGCCATCGCAGATAAGACAGGAGGCCACCGTGGCACATCAACAGGACGCACAGGTTCGGGACCCGTATCGCGGCCACGAAATCCTCGTCTGGGCGCGACCCAACGAACAGGGCGCATGGCGCGACGAGGTTCAGGTGTACGTCAATGGGGCGCGCATCGAGTTGACGGTACCGGCGGCCGCCGGTACCGAATGGCTGACCGAGGTCGAGGCGCTGCGCGCGGGGCTGGAACGCGGCCGCTATCTGATCGACAAGCGCGTGGACGACGACTGACCGGCATGGCGCTTGCGGCGCCGCAGGCCGCGACAGCCGCCCCGCAGCATCTCGTCAACCCACCCATGCCGGCCCGCGCCGGGAGGAACCGATGAGCGATCCGCGTACCCTGCATATCTACCGCTACGACCCCGATCGCGACGCGCAGCCGTATCTGCAGCGCTACGAGATCGACGTGAATCCGGACGACCGCATGCTGCTCGACGTGCTCGGCCGCGTGAAACGCGACGACGAGACGCTCGCGTATCGCCGTTCCTGCCGCGAGGGGATCTGCGGGTCCGACGCGATGAACATCAACGGCAAGAACGGCCTCGCGTGCCTGACCAACATGCAGACGCTGCCGCGCGAGATCGTGCTGCGGCCGTTGCCGGGGCTGCCGGTGGTGCGCGATTTGATCGTCGACATGACCGACTTCTTCAACCAGTACCACTCGATCCGGCCATACCTGATCAACGACACGACGCCGCCCGCGCGCGAGCGGCTGCAATCGCCGGAAGAGCGCGATCAGCTCGACGGGCTGTACGAATGCATTCTGTGCGCGTGCTGTTCGACGTCGTGCCCGAGCTACTGGTGGAACCCGGACAAGTTCGTCGGGCCGGCCGGGCTGCTGCAGGCGTACCGGTTCATCGCCGATTCGCGCGATCTGGCGACGGCGGAGCGGCTGGACGATCTGGAGGATCCGTACCGGCTGTTCCGCTGCCGGACGATCATGAACTGCACGGACGTGTGCCCGAAGGGGCTGAATCCGACTAAGGCGATTTCGGAGATACGGACGATGTTGGTTAGGCGGACGGTTTAGCGCAAAGCATCCCGAAGCGGAACCGCCGGCTCCCGCTATTTCTCGACGAACGCGTCCACATGCGCGGCACGCCGTTGCGCCGCTGCGCGACCCTCGGCCGGATAGAACTGCCGCGCCCAGCGCTGAAACACCGGATACGGTCCGTCGCCTGCGACCGGTGTCCCGTAGCCCGTGTAGTCGCGATGGCTCCACACCATGATGTCTTCCTTGAACACCGGCACCAGCCACAGTCGATGCAGCAACCGGCCGAGCGCGGCGTAGACGATTCGCTGCAACGGCGCCGGCCACCGCGACAGCCACGAAAAGCGGAACGAGATACCGTCCCGGAAGGTCCAGCGCAGCGGCGCGATCTGTACGCCGCACGCGAAGATCTTCGCTTCGAGGCCGATCGCCTTCATTTCATGGTCGGACGACACGCAGCCGAGCCCATGAACGCCGATCAGCGTGCTCCATTTGATGTTCTTCCATGCCATGTCCACCTGCATCGAAATGCGCGGGCCGTCGATCACGGGCGCATGCGGCTTCATGTCCTTCCAGCGATGCAGCGCGCCAAAGTGTTCGAGGTCGTAACCGTTTTCGGGCAGGTTCTGCATCACGCCGCGCAGCGTGAAAGCCTGACCGACGGGCGCCGAGAAGCCGGTCATGTCGACTTCCGGCAGTTCCCACGTCGGCGCGAGGCCGTCGGCGTTCTGCCACACGAACACGAAGCCGTTCCATTCGCGCACGTGCCGGGTGCGAAGCGTCAGCGCCTGCCCGCCCTTCGTGCAGCCGGCGGTGGTGCGCCGGCCGTCGGGGCCATACGCGTAGTGATGGAACGGACAGACGATCTGCTCGCCGTCGACCACGCCGCCGTGGCCCAGATGCGCGCCCTGGTGCGGGCAATACGCGTCGACCGCGCACGCGACGCCCGATGCCGTCCGGTACAGCACGACATCGCGTCCCATGAAAGGCGTCGTGAGCACGGTGCCGCGCTTCAACTCGCGGCTGAAACACAGCGCGAACCATCCGTCCGGATAGGGCAGCGGCGCGGTTTCGTCGACGGGGCCGGTTGCATGCATCGCGCGCTCCTGCATTGGCACGGCGTTCATCGCGCGAATTCCCGATCGGCGTGCGCGACAGCCGCCGGCACGGCGTCGCGTTGTCCGTCAGGCGCGTCGCCGCCGGAAGCCGGGTAGAACTGCGCGGCCCAGCGCCGGAACGTCATGATCGGCATCTCGCCCGCCATCAACGTCGGGCGCGCGTCGTAGTCGCGGTGATCCCAGATGCGCAGGTCGCGCTTGAATTGCGGCACGAACCACAACCGGTACGCGGCGCTCACGAGTGTCTCGTGCAGCGCCCGGCGCAGCGGCGACGGCCACGCCGACGCGCGCTCGACGCGCAGCGCCACGAATTCGCGGCAGGTCCAGCGATCGGCTTCGATCTGCGTCGGGAACAGCACGACCCGCGCATGCAGCCCGAGGTCCGGCAGTTCCATGCGCGCGGCCATGCAGCCCAGGCCGTGCATCGTGATATCCAGCAGCAGCCGTTGGCCGAGCAGCACGAGCGTCGAGCGCATCGTCATCCGGTGGCCATCGGCTTGCGGCGGCTCGAGCACCGGATTCGACCACCCGTGCACGGGGCTGAAATGGTTGACGTCGACGCCGTTCTCGGCCGGATTCTGCAGGCTGCCGTTCAGCGTGTGGCACTGGCCGCGCGGCCGCGAATAGCCGTCGAGGTCGAGTTCGGGCAGCGACCACGACGGCGGCGCGCCCGTACGGTCCTGCCATGCGAGCACGAGGCCGTTCCATTCGCACACGTGGCGCTGCCGCAGCGCGGTGGCAGGCGGCTTGCCGTCGCGCCCGGCGCGCACGCAGGTGCCGTCCGGCGCGAACGCGAGGTGATGGAACGGGCACACGATCTCCTCGCCGCGCACGACGCCGCCATGCCCGAGATGCGCGCCGAGATGCGGGCAATGCGGCGCGACCGCGCGAATCAGGCCGGATGCCGTTCGATACAGCACGACGTCCTCGCCCATGAAGCGCGTGACGACGAGTGCGCCGCGTTTGACGTCGCGGCTGTAGGCCAGCGCGAACCAGCCGTCCGGATAGCGATGTCGGGAAGCGGCCGCGGGTTCGGGCACAACAGGGATCGATGCGTGCATGCGCGTCTCCAGTCATCGGGGCGAAGCATGCCGGTCCGCCGCCGCGATTTCCTCGAGCGTCGGCAGTGGCGTCATCGCGACTTCGCCGCCGGCGAAGCGGCCGCCGCCGAGATCGTCGCCGTGGTAGCGGGTGCTGAACGCGTGAAATTCCGCGTTGCCCGCGCTCATGTAGCCCAGCTCCGTCACGTAGGCCTGCGCGTCGGGGTCGTCCGCCAGCGCGCCGGTCGCGACCGCTTCGCGCGCGTCGATCAGGCGGCCCTCGTTCGACGTGCAGAGTGCCGCGAGCCGGTCGAGCGCCGCCTGCACGTTCAACTGCTCGACGCGCATCAGGATCCAGACGGCATTGAATCGCTCGTGCGCGGAGCGTTCCTTGCGAAACGAAAACAGGTCGTTGACGAGGATCACCGAATCGATCGTCCTGTCCCGTGCGTCGGCCAGCGCCGCGTGTTGCGCGAGGCGCTGCTCCATGTCGATGTCGAGCGCGTATTCGGTGAGCAGCGTGATCCAGTGGCCGAAGCCCTCGACGCGGCGAAACGCCAGATAGTCGTCGAGCGACAGGCGCGATGCGTCGGTCGCCGTCGGATCGGCCTGCGTACGGATCTGGTCGCGGATGCATTCGACGAAGCGCTGCCAGAAGGCCGGGCGCGCGTCGCACCGGGTGCGCATCAAGCACAGCGTGTCGTGCAGCAGTCGCGCGGCGGGCACATCGGCCGGCGGCGGCGTGCCGTCGACGGCCGCCAGAAAATGATCACGCAACGTGTCGAGCCCCGCCTGGTCGCCGGTGCGCGCCAGATGCGTGAACGCGTCGTCCATCAGCGTCGTGACGTTCATCATGCGATGAATCGTGTACACGCGATCGGGCCGCGCATTCGGGTAGCACAGGCTGCCATACGCGGGAATGCGCTGCGCGAGAAAACGGCGTGCCGCCGCGTCGCTGCGATAGTGCCGCAGGATGGTCGGATAGTCGTCGATCGCGAGCTGCTGCTCGATCGCTGCGTGCCGCGGGTGCCGGGCAACGGGCAGCGAGAGCCGCGGCAGCGGCAGCACCAGCGTGTGCGTCGCGCTCGGCGGGGCGCTGTCGGCGTGCGGCGTTCCGGATGCTTGCATGCGGCTCTCCGGGTTACGCGTCCGGTTTGACCGCGACGATGCTGTAGGTCGATACCTTGTTCTTGATCAGCGCGACGGACCAGTTTTCGGCGAGCACGCGCAATTCTTCCAGCGTGTCTGGCGCGCGGTGCGGGAAATGGCGGTCGATGTTGGCCTTGGCGTCCATCAGCCAGCGCGCCACGTCGATGTTCGACGGCAGCACGCGCATGTCGCGGATCGCGAACCCGGCGTCGATCAGCACCTGCCTGAAATAGTCGGGCGTCTTCCGATGCTTGCACGCGATCCGGTCGATCTCGTCCGGCGTGTCGGACTCGTATTCGTTGAGTGCGACGTTGTACAGATTATCGGAGATGATCACCGACCCGCCGCCGCGCACGCGCGCATGCAGTGCGCGCATGGCTTTTTCGTACAGCGCGTTCGGGAAATGCGAGATCACGCCGCGAATGATCGCGAGATCGTACGGCGCCGCGGGATCGGGCAGTCGATCGACGTCCTGCGCGTTGCACTGATACAGGTTGATGCGTTCCGCGAGCCCGTGCTGCGCATGAAAGCGTGCGCAGTACTCGAGTTGCTCGCGACTGACGTTGATACCGTCGAGGCGCATGCAGCCGGGGAAGCGGCCGGCCAGATACTTGAGGATGTAGCCCCAGCCGCAGCCGATGTCGAGAATGCGCTCGACGCGTGCGGGAACGGGGTCGTCGAAGCCGGCGAGGCGAAGCTGGCGTTCGAAGTAGCGAATGCCCGATTCATCGAGCGAGATCGGCGGCGTGGAGCGCGGATCGTCGTAGACGCCGAACTGAAACAACAGGTACTCGCCGATCGCCTTGCGCCAGTCGTCCGGACTGCCGGCGTAGGTCGCCTGCACTTTCTGCTCGTAGTCGCTCACCGTTTCGCCGTGCAGCACGCGGATAGGCAGCGCGGGCGCCAGGTGCGGCGCGCGCATGTCGGCGATTGCCTGTTCGCTGATCTGATTCATCGAAATCCTCGCGTCGTCCATTTCCGTCAAACCGGACAAAACAATGCCCGCCGATCGAGCGGGAGCGCACGCCTTCACGAACCGCCGGCGCGAAAATGCTCCGCGCCCCGACACGTGCGATCGTGCGATTGAATGAATCGATGTAATGCTTCTGTCGAAGCGTTATGAAGGCGAAAGATCCGTGCGCATTTATAGGACCCCGAATAAATGGCGGAAAGGGCGCGGTGACGCAGTATCGCGATGCAGGCCCCATATCATGCGCGGGACGTCTGGCGACGCGGGGTTGCGCCGGCTGGCCGGTTCGGCTCCGTATGCCGCTTGCGTTTTCACGATTCGGATACTGCGATCGTGAACCGGAAGCGAAGTGTATTCGTTATATGAGAGGCGATTCGTTTTTTCAAGAATCTTCCCGTCTGTTTTAAAAAGACGGGAAAACGGGCATCGGTAAAAAATATTTAAATCGCGATCGTCAATGGCGATTTGGATTGTTTCGATTCGATGAATCGAAACGGGGCAGTCGCGCCGCGAACGTGCGCGCGCGGCTGCCCGGCCGGACGCGGGCCGGCCCGACCCGCCGGCGCCTACGGCCGCGCGGCAATCTCGTCGAGATGCCACAGCAGATCCGCCGGATCGTCGTACACGCGCAGCGCACCCGCGCGTTCCAGTTCGTCGCTGCCGTACCCACCCGCCAGCAGCCCGACCCCCAGCGCGCGGCAGCGGCTCGCGGCGAGCATGTCCCAGATGCTGTCGCCGACCACCACCGTATGCTCGATCGGCACGTTCAGCTTCGCGGCAGCGGTCAGGAACAGGTCGGGGTCCGGCTTCGCATACTTCACCTGATCGCGCGTGACGACCACGTTCTTCGCCGGATCGACGCCGAGCGCCTCGAGGTTGATCGCCGCGGTTTCCATCCGCCCGCTGGTCGCGATCGCCCAGCGAATGCCGGCATTCGACAGCGCGGCCAGCAGCTCGCGCGCGCCCGGCAGCGGCCGGACCTGCGCGCGCAGCCGCTGGTACGCAGCGGCGTGCAGCCGCGCGAGCCGCTCGACACGGTCGGCGTCGATGTCGCCGTCCGTCTCGCGCAACAGCTGGTTCAGGAACAGGCCGCCGCTCATCCCGATCTTGCGATGGATGCGCCACACCGACAGTTCGATGCCTTCGGCATCGAGCGCTTCCTTCCACGCGAGGACGTGCTGATAGACGCTGTCGACGAGCGTGCCGTCGAGATCGAACAGAAATGACGTTTCAATGCGCATGTGAATCTCCTGGCCCGATGGCATTCGGGCAAATCGTCGGCAAAACCCAATTCGTCACATTATCGGCGCACGGCCGTGTCACCGCCATGTCCCGCGCCGCGCGCGGCGGCGGCGTGTCGAACGGCGCTGGTACAATCGCGCCGATGCGCCGGGCGGGCCGCCCGCGCGCGCCCAACCTTCGTCGAATCCCCGTATGGCAACCCCCGACGCCGTCAGTTCCGAGCAATCGTGGTGGGGCGTTCTGGCCCTCGCGCTTTCCGCCTTCATCTTCAATACCACCGAATTCGTGCCCGTCGCGCTGCTGAGCGCGATCGGCGACAGCCTGCAGATGCAGCCGACCGCCGTCGGCCTGATGCTGACGATCTACGCGTGGGCCGTCGCGGTCGTGTCGTTGCCGCTGACCTTCGTCACGCGGCACGTCGAGCGTCGCAAGCTATTGAGTGTCGCGCTGCTGGTGTTCGTCGGCAGCCATGTCGTGACCGGCTTCGCATGGAATTTCACGGTGCTGATGATCGGCCGGCTCGGCATCGCATGCGCGCATGCGGTGTTCTGGTCGATTTCGATCCCGCTCGCGGTGCGGCTCGCGCCGAGCGACCGCAAGAGCCGTGCGCTCAGCCTGATCGCGATGGGCTCCGCGATCGCGATGGTGGCCGGGATTCCGCTCGGCCGCGTGATCGGCGAGGCGTTCGGCTGGCGCGTCACGTTCCTGATCATCGCGGGCGCGGCGGGCGTCACGCTGCTGTTGCTGCGCGCCACGTTGCCGGTGCTGCCGAGCCAGGGCGCCGGGTCGCTGAGCAGCATCGGCGTGTTCCTGCGCAAGCCGGCGCTGGTCGCGCTGTACGCGATCACCGTGCTCGTCGTGTCCGCGCACTTCACGTCGTACACGTATATCGAACCGTTCGTGCAGAGCGTCAACCATGCGAGCAACAGCCGGATCACGTACGTGCTGATCCTGTTCGGCGTCGCGGGCCTGCCGGCCGCGGTCTGCTTCAATCGCGTCTATCCGCACCGGCCCGACGATTTCCTGCTCGCGTCGATCGTCGCGTTGTCGGGCTGCCTGCTGATCCTGTTCCCGTGCGCGCTGAACATCGTTACGCTGTCCGTGCACACGCTGGTGTGGGGCGGCGCGATCGTCTGTTTCGGGCTGGCGATGCAGGCATGGGTGCTGAAACTGGCGCCGGAGGCGACCGACCTCGCCGTGTCGATCTACTCTGGGCTGTACAACGTCGGGATCGGCGCCGGCGCGCTGCTCGGCAACCATATCGCGGGCGATTTCGGGCTGCCGTGGATCGGCACGTTCGGCGGCGTGGTCGCGATCTTCGCGGGCGGTGTCGCGTGGGCCGCGTTGCGTCTGCATGAACGGCGGGCAGTGGCTTAGTGCAATCGCCGGACGATCGGCTCATCCCGAATCGTCAATGCGACCCGTCGTACCCCATCCCCGCCGCATCGCGCTGCCGAAGTTTCGCGTACAGCGTCGTGCGTGAAATGCCGAGTTGCCGCGCGGCCGCCGACACGTTGCCGTCGTGCTCGTCGAGCGCGCGCCGGATCGCATCGAGCGATTGTTCGTGCAGGCTGGCGTTGGCGTGAGGGCGGCCCGCCGGCGCCGCGTTGCACACGTCCTCCGCGTCTTCGAGCACATCGGCGTGACGCGCCCTCGTCGCCCGGTCGAGCGGCGCACGCACGGTGCGCACCCATACGTGGCTACCATCGTCGCGCGCGATCCGCTGCGGCGTGCGTGCCGGTGTCAGCAACCGGCGCTGCTGCGCGGGCGTCGCGCCCGAAAATAGTTGCCGGAGATCGACCGGCGCCGCCGGCCCGGCGGGCGCGAGGTCGAGCATCTGGCGGGCCAGGCGGCTCACCGCGCGCACGCGGCCCGCTTCGTCGAGCGCGATGACGCCGGCGAGCGGCGTGCCGAGCCAGCGCGGATCGAATTGCACCTGCAACAGATGGCAGTCGCGCAGCATCGCATAGAGCCGCTGCTCGGCGGCGAGCGACGCGTGCCGGAACGGTTCGCGCAGTTGCGCGACGTTGCGCCTGCCGATGCCGGTGATATCGAGCGCGCCGATCACTTCGCCGTCGAAGCCGACCAGCGGCACCGCGAGACAGAACACCCGCGACAACTCGTGGAGATAATGCTGCGCGCCCGCGACGATGGCTTCGCTACCGTCGTGAATCACGCAGCTCGGCGCGGTCGTGCCGATGTTCGGCTCGACGATCCTGCGCCCGGCGACGATCGGCGTCAGCAGCGCGTCGTCGCATTGCGGGCTGCGCCGCGCATGGACGATCGTGCCGTGCGGATTGACGCACATGATCGTCCATTCGGTGCCGCCGAATGCGGCCCACAGCGGCTCGATTTCCTGCGCGACGCAGCGATGGAGCCGCCGATCCGCGCGCGATTCGTCGCGCTCGCGCTGCATTTCATAGCGGGCGGTTTGCCACGGCCGGAGCCCGGCGTCGCGCGAGCGCAGCCACGAGCGCGCGACGCTGGCCGGCAACGCCGTTTCCGGCAGCGGCTCGCCCGCGGCGAAGCGGGCGCGGAGCCGGTCGAGGTCAACCGGCCGTGCAGGGGATTCAGGGGCCATGTTCACGCTGCGCTCCATTCAAGGTCGATATCCGTGCCAGACGTGTCGGCCTGGCGTGTCGCGCGAATGCGTAATATAGCCCGGTGCCTGATGCCGGGTATTTTCCCGAGAAGAGGCGCCGCCGCGTGCTGCCGGCGGCGCCTGTTGCGCTCAATGCGGCAACCGCAGGATCGGCTTGAGCGTGATCCCCTTGCTGCTGTCTTCCGCCGCCTGGTTGATCTGGTCGAGCGGATAGAACTTCACCAGCCGGTCGAACGGAAACCGCCCTTGCAGATACAGCTGCACGAGCTGCGGAATGAACGTCTGCGGCACGCTGTCGCCTTCGACGATGCCGCGAATCGTGTGACCGCCGAGCAGCAGGCTGTTCACGTCGAATTCGGCTTTCGTACCCAGCTTCGGCGCGCCGACCACGCCCATCGTGCCGCGCGAGCCGAGCGCGTCGATTCCTTGCGACAGCACCGCCGGCAGCCCGGTCGATTCGAGCGCGTAGTCGACGCCGCCGCCGGTGATCTCGCGGATCGCGTCGGCCACGTCGACTTCCCGGCTGTTGATCGCGTGCGTCGCGCCGAGCTCCAGCGCCAGCGCGAGCCGCGACGGCACGATGTCGACCGCGATGATCGTCGTCGCGCCCGCGATGCGCGCGGCCATCACGGCGCTCATGCCGACGGCGCCGGCGCCGAAGCTCGCGAAACTGCTGCCCGGGCGCACCGCGAGCGAGTTGATCACCGCGCCCGCGCCGGTCTGGATCCCGCAGCCGAGCGGGCCGAGCAGTTCGAGCGGCGCTTCCTTCGGCACCTTGATCGCGTTGTTCTCGCGGGCGAGCGCGTAGCTCGCGAACGACGACTGCGCGAAGAAATGATCGTGCAGCGGTTGTCCGGCTTCGTCGCGGAGCGCCGTCTGCCCGTCGGCGTCGGCGCCGCCGAAGTTCAGCGCGAAGAACTGCCGGCAATACGCGCCGTGGCCGCCGACGCACGA
This sequence comes from Burkholderia sp. AcTa6-5, assembly GCF_017815075.1. Classification (NCBI taxonomy): domain Bacteria; kingdom Pseudomonadati; phylum Pseudomonadota; class Betaproteobacteria; order Burkholderiales; family Burkholderiaceae; genus Burkholderia; species Burkholderia sp. AcTa6-5. Next base: position 123,048 of record NZ_JAGIQE010000014.1, read on the forward strand.
CGCGCAGTGGCCGCACGCGCCGTAGGTCAGCACGACGTGGTCGCCCGCGGCGAGCGTCTTCACGTTCGGGCCGACGGCCTCGACCACGCCGGCGCCTTCGTGACCGAGCACGGCCGGCAGCGGCACCGGGTAGTACTGGTCGCGCACGATCAGGTCGGTATGGCACAGGCCGGTCGCAACGACGCGCACCAATACCTCGTCGCCGCGCGGCGCGCGGATGCGGGCCGCTTCAATCGAGAAGGGTGCGCCGGCGGCGCGGGCGACGGCCGCGGTGACGGCGCGCGTATCGTTGTCGGTGTACATGGTCGGTCTCCTCGTCAAATCGGATACAGCGGCGCTTCGCCCTTGATCGTCAGCCACTGCCACTGCGTGAATTCCTCCCAGTTTGCCGCACCGCCGATGCTCGTGCCGTTGCCCGATGCGCCGACGCCGCCGAACGGATTGATCACTTCGTCGTTGACCGTCTGGTCGTTGATGTGCAGCAGCCCGGTGTTCAACCGCTCGCCGATCCTCAGCGCGCGGCCGACGTCGGCCGACAGGATCGCCATCGACAGTCCGTATTCGGTTTGATTGGCGAGCGCGATCGCGTCTTCGTCGGTATCGAACGGCACGACGATCGCGACCGGCCCGAAAATCTCCTCGTCGAATGCCGGATTGCCCGGCGCGACGCCGCTCAGCACGGTCGGCTCGAAGAACAGGCCACGATGATTGCCGCCCGTCTCGACCCGTGCGCCCGCGCGGCGCGCCGCGTCGACCACGCTCGCCGCATGGTCGCGTTGCGCGGCGTTGATCAGCGGGCCGAGGCCGACGTCGCCGCTGGCCGGGTCGCCGACGCGCAGGCTGCGCGCCTTCTCGACGAGCTTCGCGACGAAGCGGTCGTGAATCGCGCGCTGCACGAGCACGCGGCCGGTCGCCATGCAGATCTGGCCTTGGTGCAGATACGCGCCCCAGGCGGTGTTCGCGACCGCGCGGTCGAGGTCGGCATCGTCGAGCACGATCAGCGAATTCTTGCCGCCGAGTTCGAGCGATACCTTCTTCAGGTGGCGGCCCGCCGCTTCGCCGACCTTGCGCCCGGCCGCGGTGGAGCCGGTGAACTGGATCATCGCGACGTGCGGATCGGCGACCAGCGCCGCGCCGGCCGCGCCATCGCCGGGCAGTACGTGCAGCACGCCCTCGGGCAGGCCGGCGAGCTCGAACACGCGGGCGATCGCGACGCCGCCGCACACGGCGGTACGCGGATCGGGCTTCAGCACGACCGCGTTGCCGAGCGCGAGCGCCGGCGCGACCGCGCGTATCGCGAGATACAACGGGAAATTGAACGGCGAGATCACGCCGACCACGCCGCGCGGGCGGCGGCGCGCGAGCGACAGCCGGCCGGCCGCCGACGGCAGTACTTCGCCGGCCGCGCGCGACGGCAGCCCGGCTGCTTCGTGCAGCGCCTTGATCGTGACCGACGTTTCGAACGCTGCCTTCGCGCGGGTCGAGCCGCTTTCGCGAACGAGCCAGTCGACGATCGAATCGAAGTGCGTTTCGGCGATGGCCGCCGCGCGGCGCAGGACGGCCGCGCGCTCGTCGTAGGGCAGGGCGAACCAGGCGGGCTGGGTGCGGTGTGCGGTAGCCGATGCTTCGGCGATGGCTGCGGCGTCGGCGACGCCGATGCGGCCGAGCGCGTTGCCGGTTGCCGGTTCGATTACGTCGGCGGCGTGCGGGCTGGCGTGCCAGTTTCCATTGAAGGTCTTGCCGCGCCAGATGTCGGTGTCGAACAGTGCGGGGGTGTTGCTATCCATTTGCGCTCCTGGGGAAATTCGGATCGGCCGGATCGGGCGTGGGTTGGCGTCGATCGGCATGCGCGCGAGGGTAGGCAAGCGCGGGGAAGCGGGGCTATCCGGATTTCTTCCCACGCGTGGGAGGCGCGTGGATCGGGACGCGTTTGCGATTCCGTGTGCGGAAATTGAACAGTTGTCGGGCCATTGCGCTCGCGCAGTGGCCTCCCCGTCAGTCGTCCACGGATCATCCATCGGTTGCCCGGGGCGAACATCATCTGCAACTGCTGCGGGTTCGTCATCAAGCCGCGACAACGCACCGCTAGGTGCCGCCGTGCGCGGCGATGAACATGGCGACGGCCGACCGGCAATAGGACTCGATTTCGTTGTCGTTCCGTGCGCTCGCCTCGTCGAAGCGCGCGACAAGCAGCAGATCGCATCCTTTGAAGAGCGCGCCAAACAAGCGGGCGGACCGGTGAGCATCGGGTACGTTCAGCATCGCTTTCGCGTGCAACTGACGCAACACGGCCTCGATTTGGGCAATGACATGGGCGGGCCCCGCTTCGTAATGGAGCTTGCTCAACGATCTTTGATTCGTCTTGTCGGCCAAAACCATGGCTTCGACGCTGCGGACGTCCGGGCTCAACAGCGTGCGAAGCAGCGATGATCCTACCGCCATGAGCTGATCTTCAGCCGAACCGGCGATGCCTTCGGTCAGGGTCTGCGGCGCAAACTGCTGGCAGTGGGCCGCCATGGCCGCGCTGAACAGCGCCTCCTTGCTCTCGAAGTGTCGATAGATGCTGAGCTTGGATATCTTCGCGCGCTGGGCGACCTTGTCCATGGTCGTCGCTTGAAAACCCAATTCCACGAAGAGTTCGCAGGCGGCGTCGACGATCGTCTGGCGAAGCGCGTCGTTGGCGGGCCGGCCGCGGCGGCCCTGGTTGTTTTCGGTCACGATCATTTCAGTACTTGACAGTATTCAAATCCGTGCATTAGGATACCATTCAGTATCATAAATAGGCAAGCCAAGGGTCGGTTTCAACCGGTCGTCCGAATCAGTTTCCCCGGCCGCCCGGCGATATCGAGCGGCATTGTCCGGCCGTTCAACACGGTGACGGCGACTGTCGCGCCGTTGCCGAAGCCCTGCTCGCAGCCCGTCTGGAGCGCGTATCGCTGGACGATATGGCGCACCAAGCCCAGCCCCTCCCACCAGGACACGGAGCCCATCACCATGAATGACGTTATCATCATCGGCGGCAGCTTTGCCGGCCTTGCCGCCGCGCTGCAGCTCGGCCGTGCCCGCCGCGAGGTCACCGTGCTCGATACCGGCCGCCCGCGCAATCGCTTTGCCGGTCACTCGCATGGCCTGCTCGGCCACGATCACAAGCCGCCGCTCGACATCCTGGTCGAGGCGCGGCAGCAGCTGTCGCGCTATCCGACGATCAAGCTGGTCAATGCCCGGGCGGAGAGCGTGTCTGGCGCGATCGACGATTTCTGCATCGTCACCGACGATCACGAAAGCTTGAGGGCGCGCCGCCTGATCCTGAGCTATGGCGTCGCCGACCAGATGCCTGAGGTTCCGGGCTTTGCCGAAAGCTGGGGCACGTCCATCGTGCCATGCCCCTATTGCGACGGCTTTGAAGTCGCCGGCCAGCATTGGGGCCTCGTCTGGTCCGGACCGCAGTCGTACCAGTCTGCCAGGCTGTTCCGCGACTGGACTGACGCGTTGACGGTCTTCACTGACGGTCATGACATCGCGCCCGATATCCGGGCCGATCTGGCGCGCCGCAACCTGTCTGTCGTCGATGGCCGGATCGTCGAGATCGCGCACCAGAACGGCCATATCGCCACCGTCAATCTCGACACGTGCCGCAACGTCGCGGTCGACGTCCTGTTCGCCCAACCGCGCAACAAGCCGTCCGCCAGCCTGCACGAATCACTGGGCCTCGCCACGGTCGATACGCCTACCGGCATCGTTCTCGCGGTCGACGAGCGCCGCCAAACCAGCATGCCCGGCATCTACGCCGCCGGCGACCTCGCCACGCCGTTCTTGCCCTCGGTCACCCAGGCATCATCGCAGGGCGCGATGGCGGGTATCTTCGCCCAGCAGTCGATGGTGGTTTGAGCGCACGGATTCCTGCTCTCGTTGCGTCGTCGCGTTCGAACAGGTCGACATGGATCGACGCGGCGAAAGGCGGATCGTCGGGTCAAGGAGAATGACATGGCAAAGCAAAGTGCTGATCAGGCGGGTGACTGGAATGGTCAAAGCGGCGAGCGCTGGGTCGCCAACCAGGCTCGGCTCGACGCTCTGGTGGCGGTGTTCGGGCAGGCCGCGATCGAAGCCGCCGCGCCCGCGACGGGTGAGCGCGTGCTGGACATCGGCTGCGGCGCGGGCGCGTCGAGTCTGGCGCTGGCTGCTCGCGTCGGCGCGGCGGGCCACGTGCTGGGCGTGGACATATCCGAACCGCTGATCGATCGAGCGCGCGCGCTTGCGCGCCACGATACGCCGGCCCTGTTTCAGGTGTCCGACGCCAGCAGCGCAGCGCTGCCCGAAGGCGCGTTCGACATTCTGTTCTCGCGTTTCGGCGTGATGTTTTTCCCCGATCCGACAGCGGCGTTCGCCCATATGCGACGCGCGCTCCGGCCGGGTGGCCGGGTCGCTTTCGTCTGCTGGCGCGGGGCGGCCGAGAACGATTGGATGCGACTGCCGGTGGGCGCGCTCAAGGACATCGTCCCGCCGAGTGCGCTGCCCGATCCCGACGCGCCCGGCCCGTTTTCGTTCGGCGACCGGGAGCACGTGGCGCGCATCCTGACGGCGGCCGGTTTCGCCGAGATCGTTATCTCGCCCTTCGACGCCGCCGTCCCATTCGGCGAGGGCGAAACGCGGGACGCCGCGATCGCCGACGCAGTGAGGATGACGCTCGAGGTCGGCCCGCTGTCGCGTGCGCTCGCTGGTCAACCCGACGACATCCGCGCCCGTGCCTCCGCCGCCGTTCATGCCGCCTTCGCGAGCCTCCCCGGCGAGGGAGCGGTATTGATCAACGGCGCTGCCTGGGTCGTCACGGCACGAAATCCGGCAGGCTGACAGGGATTAACAGGCGAGACGCGGCCGCTTGGTCGCGCCGGGCGTCGTTGGCCGCTCAGATGGATGTCCATTCCGAGCGCTGAACGAGCGCTCGCCTTGCGACAGGCAGATGGCCGGTTGCGAAGCAGAGCCGACGCCTGAGCGGCCTGCCGGCGGCGCATGCGACCGGCAGTTCGTGGCCGATTTTCGCCGACGTGATCAGGCTGAATCGCTACAATTGCCCCATCTGTCCCCTTCGACGGCATCGAATTCGAGACATGCTGACTTCCTATTTCTGGAGCGGCGACGCCATTCGCAGTCGACGCGTCAGTGACATCGTTCTATCAGGCACGGTCGACGTGCCGGTTCCTTCCGCACGGCTGCTCGCAGATTGGGAAAGAGAGACATCGTCGCGGCTCGTCCTGGAGCCGGGGGACGTCGAGGCAATGCCGTTGGCGCGAACGCAAGCGCGCTGGCCGGACTACAAGCGCTGCGTGCAGGCCATGTCCGACTGGACGGGCGCACTCGGACTGCCCAACGTGCTTGCCGCCAGTGACGTGGCCCTCATGGCCTGTCGTGGCGCGAGGTACCACCATGACGGCGCGCAATATGGCGGTGCGGCCTTCTGCAATCTCTTCCTGAGCGAGGACCGAGGGCTGGACTTGCATTTTCCCGCTACCGGCCATCGCATTCCGCTGACCCGGGGGACCGCTGTGATATTCGATACGGGCCAGCCTCATGGCGTCATTCAGCGCGGCAGTCGCGAATTTAATGCGGTCGACTTCGCGCCAGGCCGCGATTGCATCCAGATATTCCTGACCTGGGAGCTTCCCATCGAAGACGTCCATGTCGGGCAAGCGCTTGACGTCGTCTTCGACACTGCCCGTTCGACCTCGCTGCACCTGGATGAGGAACAAGTCTGGTCGAACGGCGCACCCGCCGCCGTGTGCCCGGCATCCGGTCGCTGGTATCGGCCCGGCGGCCGGTCGCACATACGACCGCTTGCCGACGCCTCATCGATGTCTTAGGGAGCATGTTTGCGTCAATGAGTGCAAGCGTGACGGCCTTCCGGTCGTTCGCCGAAACCGACGCCGACACCGAAGCCGACGGCCCGACGGCGGCCCACCGTTTTTTTCCCTCAGGAAAACCCTGATCGACTCGGCAGGCCGCCGGTTTTCAGCTCGTTTTCCCGCTGCCGCAAGCCGCCTCGGCAGGCCCCCGCCCAAACGATCCCCCGACCCCGCACAACCCGCTCCATCAACCCTCCCAGCCCGTCTGCCTACCCAAACAGGTATGGCGCGCCGCAATATTTCGCATTCATGGGGCGATTTCAATACCAATTAGGTATCGAAAATCCCGCCCAAAAGTATTGGACGCCCGATTTCCCCGCCGCGTATAAATCCGTTCCATGAACAGCCCCCACGCAGCGTGTCCCATGTCCTCCCCCACCATCGAACGCATCGAAACCCGTCTCGTCGACTTGCCGACGATCCGCCCGCACAAGTTGTCGGTGGCCACGATGCACGGCCAGACGCTGATGCTCGTGAAGGTGTTCTGCAGCGACGGCGTGACCGGTATCGGCGAAGGCACGACGATCGCCGGCATGGCCTACGGTCCGGAAAGCCCGGAAGCGATGAAGCTCGCGATCGATGCTTACCTCGCACCGGCGATCATCGGCCGTGACGCGACGCGCGTTCAGACGCTGATGGCGTTCGTCGGCAAGCTCGCGAAGGTCAACCATTTCGCGAAGAGCGCGCTCGAAACCGCGCTGCTCGACGCGCACGGCAAGCGGCTCGGCGTGCCGGTCAGCGAACTGCTCGGCGGGCGTCGCCGTGATCGCCTGCCGGTCGCGTGGACGCTCGCGTCGGGCGACACGGCCACCGACATCGCCGAAGCCGAACGGATGCTCGACCTGCGCCGCCACAACGTATTCAAGCTGAAAATCGGCGCGAAAGCGCCGGAAACGGATATCCGCCACGTGGCCGAGATCAAGCACGCGGTCGGCGATCGCGCATCGGTGCGCGTCGACGTGAACATGGCGTGGAGCGAAACGCAGGCCGCGCGCGCGATTCCGGCGCTGGCCGATGCGGGCTGCGAACTGGTCGAGCAGCCGGTCGCGTCGGCCGCGGCGCTGACGCGCCTGATGCGCCGTTTCCCCGTCGCGCTGATGGCCGATGAAATCCTGCAGGGCCCCGACAGCGCATTCGACATCGCGAAGCAGCACGGCGCGGACGTGTTCGCGATCAAGATCGAACAGAGCGGCGGCCTCTTCGCCGCGCAGCGCGTGGCCGCGATCGCGGACGCGGCCGGCATCGAGCTGTACGGCGGCACGATGCTCGAAGGCGCGTTCGGCACGGTGGCGTCCGCGCACCTGTTCGCGAGCGTCGCGAACCTGCAGTGGGGCACCGAACTGTTCGGGCCGCTGCTGATCACCGAAGAAATCCTGACGCAGCCGCTGGACTACAGCGACTTCGAACTGACCGTGCCGGACGGCCCCGGTCTCGGCATCGTGCTCGACGAGGACAAGGTCAGGCGTTTCACCCGCGACGGGCTGACGAAAGTCGCGCGGTAAGTCGAGTCAGGCAAAGACCGTCATCCCCCCAAATACACGTGGAGACAGCATCATGAGCGTCAAAGTTTTCGATACCCGCGAAGTGCAGGACCTGCTGAAGGCCGCGTCGAACGCGGGCGGGCGCGGCGCCGGCGGCAATGCACGCACGCAGCAGATCGTGCTGCGCCTGCTCGGCGACCTGTTCAAGGCGATCGACGATCTCGACATCACGCCCGACGAAGTGTGGGCCGGCGTGAACTATCTGAACAAGCTTGGTCAGGATGGCGAAGCGGCGCTGCTCGCGGCCGGCCTCGGTCTCGAGAAGTATCTCGACATCCGGATGGATGCCGAGGACGAGGCGATCGGCCTCGACGGCGGCACGCCGCGCACGATCGAGGGGCCGCTGTACGTGGCGGGCGCCCCGGTGCGCGACGGCGTCGCGAAGATCGACCTCGACGCGGACGACGGCGCGGGCCCGCTCGTGATCCACGGCACGGTGAAGGATCTCGACGGCAAGCCGGTGGCCGGCGCGCTGGTCGAATGCTGGCATGCGAATTCGCACGGCTTCTATTCGCACTTCGACCCGACCGGCAAGCAGAGCGACTTCAACCTGCGCGGCGCGGTGAAGACGGGCGCCGACGGCCAATACGAATTCCGCACGCTGATGCCGGTCGGCTACGGCTGCCCGCCGCAGGGCGCGACGCAGCAACTGCTGAACCGGCTCGGCCGACACGGCAACCGCCCGGCGCACGTGCACTTCTTCGTGACGAGCGATGACCATCGAAAGCTGACCACGCAGTTCAACATCGACGGCGATCCGCTGATCTGGGACGACTTCGCGTATGCGACGCGCGAGGAGCTGATTCCGCCCGTGACCGACAAGACCGGCGGCACGGCGCTCGGCATGAAGACCGATGCGTACCAGGACATCGAATTCAACTTCGTGCTGACGCCGCGCGTACAGGGCAAGGACAACCAGATCGTCGACCGCCTGCGCGCCTCAGCCACGGCATAACCCGTCCGGCAGCACGGTGGCGCGCGTGCGTGCGTCGCCGCTGCCGGCCGGTCCCCGAGATTCAACCGATATCGATGCGAGCGTGCTTGCAGGACGCGGCACGCGCATGGAAGGAGCCATCATGTCCGTCACGATCGACGCTACGAACGAACTGGATCACCTGCTGGAAACCGCCGTGCAGGATGACAAGGCGGCCGGCATTTTCCGCTGCCGTCGCGACATCTTCACGAACGCGGAGCTGTACGAACTCGAGATGAAGCACATCTTCGAGGGCAACTGGGTGTACCTGGCGCACGAAAGCCAGATTCCGGACAACAACGATTACTACACGACGTGGATCGGCCGCCAGCCGATCGTCATCACGCGCGACAAGGGCGGCGAGCTGCATGCGGTGATCAACGCGTGTGCGCACAAGGGCGCGATGCTGTGCCGCCGCAAGCACGGCAACAAGGGCAGCTTCACGTGCCCGTTCCACGGCTGGACCTTCTCGAACACCGGCAAGCTGCTGAAGGTGAAGGACGAGAAGACGACCGAGTATCCGGTGCAGTTCAACACGCACGGCTCGCACGACCTGAAGAAGGTCGCGCGCTTCGCGAACTATCGCGGCTTCCTGTTCGGCAGCCTCAACGCCGACGTGCTGCCGCTCGAGGACTACCTCGGCGAAGCGCGCGTGATCATCGACCAGATCGTCGACCAGGCGCCGAACGGGCTCGAAGTGCTGCGCGGCAACTCGTCCTACATCTACGAAGGCAACTGGAAGATGCAGATGGAAAACGGCTGCGACGGCTACCACGTCAGCACCGTGCACTGGAACTATGCGGCGACGATGAGCCGCCGCAAGGAGGACGGCACCAAGGCGGTCGATGCGAACAGCTGGAGCAAGTCGGTCGCGGGCGTGTACGGCTTCGACCACGGCCACATCCTGCTGTGGACCCAGACGATGAACCCGGAAGTGCGGCCCGTGTACCAGCACCGCGACGAGATCCGTGCGCGCGTCGGCGACGTTCAGGCCGATTTCATCGTGAACCAGACGCGCAACCTGTGCGTGTATCCGAACGTGTTCCTGATGGACCAGTTCAGCACGCAGATCCGCGTGGTGCGGCCGCTCGGCGTCGACAAAACCGAAGTCACGATCTTCTGCTTCGCGCCAAAGGGCGAGAGCGAAGCCGATCGCACGACGCGGATTCGCCAGTACGAGGATTTCTTCAACGTGAGCGGCATGGGCACGGCCGACGATCTCGAGGAGTTTCGTGCGTGCCAGGCCGGCTATGCGGGCATCACGGCGATGTGGAACGACCTGTCGCGCGGCGCGCCGCTGTGGATCGACGGGCCGGACGAGAACGCGAAAAAGATGGGGCTGAACCCGCGCATTTCGGGCGAGCGCAGCGAGGACGAAGGACTGTTCGTGTGTCAGCACGAACACTGGGTGAACGTGATGCGCGATGCGCTGAAGAAGGAACGCGGGGAGGTGGCGGCATGAGCTTCGATTACCGGACGATTTGCGCGGCGCTGTATCGCGAGGCGCGCCTGCTCGACGATCGCGAGTGGGACGCGTGGCTGACCTGCTACACGGAGGACGTCACGTACTGGATGCCGGCGTGGGACGACGACGATCGGCCGACCGACGATCCGCAGCGCCAGGTCTCGCTGATGTACTACGCGGACCGCGGCGGCCTCGAGGATCGCGTGTTCCGGATCAAGACCGAGCGCAGCGGCGCATCGACGCCCGAGCCGCGCACCAGCCACAACGTGACGAACGTCGAGGTGCTGGCCGAACGCGACGACGAGGTCGACGTGCGCTACAACTTCCACACGCTGAACCACCGTTATCGCGTGACCGATCACTTCTTCGGCACGATGTTCGTCACGTTGCGCCGGGCGGGCGACGCACTGCTGATTTCGCACAAGAAGATCGTGCTGAAGAACGACTACATCCGGCAGGTGCTCGACGTGTATCACGTCTGACGCCCGTTGTTTTGCCATGAAAGGAAGTGGAGGTGACGCGATGTCCAGCTACAAGATTGCATTGAATTTCGAGGACGGGGTAACCCGCTTCATCGACTGCAAGGCCGGCGAGAAGGTGCTCGACGCGGCCTTCCGCGCGAAGATCAACCTGCCGATGGATTGCTCCGACGGCGTGTGCGGCACCTGCAAGTGCCGCGCGGAAAGCGGGCACTACGACCTCGGCGACGATTACATCGACGATGCGCTCACCGAGGACGAAAAGGACGGCGGCCTCGTGCTGACGTGCCAGATGGTGCCGCACAGCGATTGCGTGATCGCGGTGCCGACGTCGTCGGTCGCGTGCAAGACCGGGCAAAGCAGCTTTGTCGCGACGGTCACGAAGGTCGAGCAGCACAATGATGCGGCCGTCGTGCTCGAGCTCGACGTCGGCGCGAGTGCGCCGGCGTTCCTGCCGGGCCAGTACGTGAACATCGGTGTGCCGGGCAGCGGCCAGCATCGGTCGTATTCGTTCTCGTCCGCGCCGGGCGACGCGAAGGTCGGATTCCTGATCAAGAAGATTCCCGGCGGCGTAATGAGCACGTGGCTTGCATCCGCGAAGTCCGGCGACACGCTCGAACTGCACGGGCCGCTCGGCAGCTTCTATCTGCGCGACGTGCAGCGGCCGCTGCTGTTCCTCGCCGGCGGCACGGGCCTCGCGCCGTTCCTGTCGATGCTCGACGTGCTCGCGCGCAGCGGGTCGCAACAGAAGGTGCACCTGATCTACGGCGTCACGCGCGATCTCGATCTCGTGCTGGTCGACGCGATCGAAGCGCTGGCGGCGAAGCTGCCGAACTTCAGCTTCGCGACGGTCGTTGCCGATTCGGCGTCGAACCACGCACGCAAGGGCTGGGTCACGCAGCACATCCCGGCCGACGCGCTGAACGACGGCGACGTCGACGTGTATCTGTGCGGGCCGCCGCCGATGGTCGATGCGGTGCGCCAGTATTTCGACGATGCAGGCGTGAAGCCGAACAGCTTCCACTACGAGAAGTTCACCCCCAACGTCACGGCAAAGGCGGCATGACCATGCAACGATTCTCCGGCAAGGTCGTCGTCGTCACCGGCGCGGCGCAGGGCATCGGCCGCGGTGTCGCGCTGCGCGCGGCGGCCGAGGGCGGCAAGGTGCTGTTCGTCGATCGCGCGGATTTCGTCGCCGACGTGGCGGCCGAAGCGACCGGTGGCGAGACGGCCGGCTTCGTCGCCGATCTCGAAACGTACGAAGGCGCGCATGCGGCGATCGCGTATGCGGTGCAGACGTTCGGCGGCATCGACATCCTGATCAACGGCGTCGGTGGCGCGATCCGGATGCGGCCGTTCGCGGAGTTCGAGCCGGCGCAGATCGACGCGGAAATCCGCCGCTCGCTGATGCCGACGCTCTATGCGTGTCACGCCGTGCTGCCGCACCTGATCGCGCGCGGCGGCGGCACGATCGTCAACATCTCGTCGAATGCGACGCGCGGCATTCGCCGCGTGCCGTATTCGGCGGCGAAGGGCGGCGTGAACGCGCTGACGTCGGCGCTCGCGATGGAATATGCGGAACACGACATCCGCGTCGTCGCCACCGCGCCGGGCGGCACCAGCGCGCCGCCGCGCCGCGTGCCGCGCAATGCGGCCGGCGACACCGAGCAGGAACAGGCGTGGATGGGCGAGGCCGTACGGCAGGTGACCGAATCGACGTACTTCAAGCGCTACGGCAGCCTCGACGAGCAGATCGCGCCGATCCTGTTCCTCGCGTCGGACGAGGCGAGCTACATCACCGGGACGGTGCTGCCGGTCGCGGGTGGGGATACGGGTTGAGGGGCACGCGTGACGATTTGCTGTGCTTCACAGTGCACGCGCTGCTGCCGTGCGCACGACAACGATCACGTAACCGGTCGGCGCGGCAAACCCGGCCATGGAGACACTCATGAGCAAACGCGAAGCGATCATCCCGGCCGGCATGGAGGCCGTGTACGAAAAAATCGGCTATGCGCCGGGAGTGAGGGTCGGCGATACGCTTTACATATCCGGCCAGATCGGCCGCGACGCCGCGATGCAGCGGGTCGAGGATCGCGAAGCGCAGATCGTGCAGGCGTTCGAGAATCTGAAGCACGTGCTGGAGGCGGCCGGTGCTTCGTTCAACGACGTCGTGGACCTCACGACGTTCCACACCGACATGCGCGACCTGCCGCTGTTCATGCAGGTGCGCGACCGCTATTTCCATGCGCATCCGCGGCCGGCATGGACGGCCGTCGGCGCGCACATGCTCGGCGGTGCGCCCGGTTATATCGTCGAGATCAAGGCGGTGGCGGTGCTGCGGCGGTGATCGACGGGTATCGTTGCGAGGGAACCGTCCTTGCGGCCCCCTTGCGACGATAAGGCGCTTGCATCGATCGTCCGGTCACCCGAGCCGGAATTTCTTGCGCAGGCTCGAATCGACCGGGCCGGCCGGCATGAAGCGCCGCAGCGTACGCAGAAGCGACGCCTCGCCGCTCGGCGCGCGTCGCATGCGCCACGCGCCGAGCGCGGCCTCGACAATGGTGCTCGCCACCCCGTCGGGCTCGGGCGCAGCTTTCACGTTGTCGACGACCGCGCGCGCCGCAAGCGTCCGTTCGCGGTCGTAGTCGGCGATCTTCGCGCTCGCGCGCGGCGCATTGACGTCGAGGCTGGTCCGCGTAAACGACGGTTCGACCAGCGTCGCGCGAATGCCGAACTGGCGCAGCTCGTGATCGAGTGTTTCGGTCAATCCCTCGACCGCATGCTTGGACGCCGCATAGAGGCCCATGTACGGCGCGGGCAGGAACCCGAGCACCGAACTGACGTTGACGATGCGTCCGCCGCGCCGTGCGCGCATGTGCGGCAACACCGCCTGCACCGTGCGCAGGATGCTGAACACGTTGGTGTCGAACAGCGCCGCCGCTTCGACCACCGACGTTTCCTCCACCGCGCCGATCAGGCTCGTGCCCGCATTGTTGACGAGCACGTCGATACGCGCGGCGCGCTCGACGATCGTACGGATTCCGGATTGAACGGACGCATCGTCGCGCACGTCCATCTCGATCAACTCGACGCCGGCGACGGGCGCGGTTCGGGCAATGCTGCGCACGGTACCGAACACCCGGCACCCGTGTCTGGCGAACTGCTCTGCGGTGGTGCGCCCGATGCCCGAAGACACGCCCGTCACGACGACAACGGTAGGGTTCGACATGACTGTTTCCTTCGAGAGTGAATGGTGGGCACGTCAGTTGCGTGCGTCGAGCGCGGCCGCGAGCGTGGAGTCGGTCAGTGACGCCGGTTCGGGTTCGCCGCGATGCGAGCCGGCGGCACGACCCGGCCCGATCCTGAACCAGATCGCGTACATCGCCGGCAGGAACACCAGCGTGAGAATCGTGCCGGCGAACGTGCCGCCGATCAGCGTGTACGCGAGCGTGCCCCAGAACACCGAATGCGTGAGCGGAATGAACGCGAGCACGGCCGCCATCGCGGTGAGGATCACCGGCCGCGCGCGCTGCACGGTCGCCTCGACGACCGCATGGAACGGATCGAGCCCGGCCTGTTCGTTCTGATGGATCTGCCCGATCAGGATCAGCGTGTTGCGCATCAGGATTCCCGACAGCGCAATGAGCCCGACCAGCGCGTTGATGCCGAACGGCTGCCCGAACAGGATCAGCGTCGGCACCACGCCGATTAGCCCGAGCGGGCTCGTCATGAACACCATCACCATCGCCGAGATCGAGCGCACCTGGAAGATGATGATGACGAGCGTGATCGCGAGCATGATCGGGAACAGCGGCAGCATCGCCTTCGTCGCCTTGCCGGATTCCTCGATGGAGCCCGCTTCCTCGATCCTGTAGCCGCTCGGCAACCGCGCGACGATCGGCTGAAGCTGCTTCGTGATCGCGGCCGATACGTCCGGCGGCTGCAAGCCGTCGGCGATGTCGCCGCGCACCGTGATCGTCGGCACGCGATCGCGCCAGCGCAGGATCGGCTCTTCCATCCGTACGTCGACCTTGCCGACCTGCGACAGCGGAATGCGCTGCCCGTTCGCGCCGGCGAGCGTGAAGTCGTCGAGCCGCGCCGGGTCGAGCCGCGCGTCGCCGCCCGAACGCGCGACGACCTGCACGGTCCGGATATCCTCGCGCACCGCGGTGACGGGCACGCCGGTCAGCAGGAACTGCAGCTGCTGCGCGACCGCGCTGGACGTCAACCCGACCGCCTGCAGGCGATCCTGCTGTAGCGTGAAGTGCAGCGTCGGCGCGCGCGTGCCCCAGTCGGCATTGACCGTGCGCATCATCGGGCTGCCGGTCATCACGTGCCCGACGTCGGACGCGATGCCGCGCAGCGTGTCCGGATCGGGGCCGGTGATCCGGTACGCGACCGGGAACGGCGAATACGGGCCGAACACGAGCTGCGTGACGCGCACGCGCGCTTCCGGCGCGAGGCCGTCGGCGACGGCGCGGCGCAGGCGCGCCTTCAACGCGTCGCGTTCGTCCTGGCTGTCGGTGCGCACCACGATCTTCGCGAACGACGGATCGGGCAGCTCCGGCCCCATCGCAAGATAGAAGCGCGGCGCGCCCTGGCCGACGTACGCGGTGACGATCCGCGCTTCCTTCTGCTTCGCGAGCCACGCTTCGACTTTCGACGCGGCGGCGCTCGTTTGCGAAATCGACGTGCCGTACGGCATCTGCACCTCGACGAGCACCTCGGGGCGATCGGAGATCGGGAAGAACTGCTTCTTGACGACCGCCATGCCGAGAATGGCGAGTACGAACAGGCCGACGACGGACCCCGCGACCAGCCATTTACGCGCGATCACGCGCGTCAGCAACTGGCGGAAGCGGTTGTAGCGCGGCGTGTCGTAGATCGCGTCGTGGCCGCCTTCGATTTTCCTGAACTCGGGCAGCATCTTCACGCCGAAATATGGCGTGAACACCACCGCCACGACCCACGACGCGATCAGCGCGATCCCGACGATCCAGAACATGTTGCTCGTGTATTCGCCGGCGGTGGAGCGCGCGAAGCCGTTCGGCATGAAGCCGACCGCGGTCACCAGCGTGCCGGCCAGCATCGGCGCGGCCGTGTGGCTCCACGCGTAGGCCGACGCGGCCACGCGCCCGTAGCCTTCCTCCATCTTCACGACCATCATTTCGATCGCGATGATCGCGTCGTCGACGAGCAGCCCGAGCGCGAGGATCAGCGAGCCGAGCGTGATGCGGTCGAAGTTCTTGCCGGTGGCGGCCATCACGACGAACACCACGGCCAGCGTCAGCGGCACGGCCGCGGCGACGACGAGTCCCACGCGCCAGCCCATGCTGACGAAGCTCACCAGCATGACGACGAGCAGCGCGGCGAAGAACTTGACCATGAACTCGTCGACGGCCGAGCTGATGTTCACGGATTGATCGGTGACCTTGGTCAGGCTCATGCCGAGCGGCAGTTCGCGGTTGATCGCGCCGACTTCACCGTCCAGCGCGCGGCCGAGGTCGAGCCCGTTCCAGCCGTCGCGCATCACGATGCCGAGCAGCAGCGCGGGTTCGCCGTTGTTGCGGATCATGAACGTCGACGGATCTTCGTAGCCGCGCTCGACGGTCGCGATGTCCGACAGCTTCAGCGTGCGGCCCTGCGAGACGATCGGCGTGTCGCGGATCTTCTGCAGCTTGTCGAACGCGCCGTCCACGCGAATGAAGATCTCCGGCCCGCGCGTCTCGACGGAGCCGGCCGCCGTCAGCACGTTCTGGCCGTTGAGCGCCGCGAATACGTCCTGCGGGCTCACGCCGAGCGTCGCGAGCCGGTCGTGCGACAGCTGCACGTAGATGCGCTCGGCCTGCTCGCCGATGATGTCGACCTTCTTCACGCCCGCCACGTGCAGCAGCCGCTGACGCAACGCTTCGGCGTCGCGCACCAGCAGGCGCTGCGGTTCGCCCCTGGCCTTCAGCGCGAACAGCGCGAACGTGACGTCCGCGTATTCGTCGTTGACCATCGGGCCGATCACGCCGGCCGGCAGGTTGGTCGCCTCGTCGCCGATCTTTTTCCGTGCCTGGTAGAACTGCTCCTGCACTTCGGACGGCGGCGTGCTGTCGAGCAGCGTCAGCGTCGTGATCGCGAGGCCCGGACGCGTATAGGTTTCGGTACGGTCGTACCAGCGCAGCTCCTGCATGCGCTTTTCGATCTTTTCGGCCACCTGGTCGTGCATTTCCTGCGCGGTGGCGCCCGGCCATGCGGTGATGACGGTCATCACCTTGATCGTGAACGCCGGATCTTCCGCGCGGCCCAGCTTGAAGAACGACACGAGGCCGGCCAGCGAAATCAGGCAGACCAGGAACAGCGTGATCGCGCGCTCGCGCACGGCGAGCGCGGACAGGTTGAAGCGGCGTTCGCTCACGGCCGTGCTCCTTCGCTCGCGATGGTGGCGGCCGGCGCAGACACGCGGACCGCTTCGCCTTCGTGCAGCAACTGCGCGCCGAGTGCGACGACGCGCTCGCCTGGCTTGAGCGTGCCGTCGCCGGCCACGCGCGCGCCGTCGTCGTCGAGATGTTCGACCTTGACCGGCCGCCACGTCACCTTGGCCGGTTCGCCGGCGACGACCCACACGCCGGGCCCGTTGCCCGCGTCCAGCAGCGCGCCGATCGGTACCTGCATGCCGCGTGGCGAAGCCGTGCGCGCGTCGTCCTGCAGGCGGACCGTGACGGTCGCGCCGAGCGGCGCATTGGCCAGTGAGCCCTGCAGCACGTAGCGCGCTTCGAACGTACGCGTTCTCGCGTCCGCGGTATCGGAAAGCTGGCGCAGCGTCGCGGGGACGCCGACGTCCGGCTTGCCGAACAGCCCGGCCTGCGCGAGCGACCCAATCGCCGGGCGCAGGGTTTCCGGCAGCTGGATCACGGCCTCGCGGCTGCCGGCGTGCGCGAGCCGCACCACCGGCTGCCCCGCGCTAACGACCTGACCGGGCTCCGCGAGCGTTTCCATTACCACGCCGTCGCCGTCCGCGACGAGTTGCGCATAGCCGGTCGCATTGCGCGCGACGTCGGCGTCGGCCTCGGCGGCGCTCAACTGCGCTTTCGCGGCATCGGCCGCGGCCTTGGCCTGGTCGTACGCGGATGCCGATATCGCACCGGTGCCGCGCAGGTCGCGGTAGCGCGTTTCGTCCTCGGCGGTCTGCCGCGCGCGGGCCCGTGCGGCGGCGACCGCCTCGTCGCGGGCGCGCGCCGCGAGCTTCAGGTCGACCGGGTCGAGCCGCATCAGCGGCTGGCCGCGCCGCACGGTTTGCCCGGTATCGACGAGCCGCTCCAGCACCTTGCCGGCTACCCGGAAGCCGAGATCGCTCTGCACGCGCGCGGCGACGGTTCCGGTAAACGAGCGGGACGCGGGGACGGCCGCCTGCACGACGGCGGTGCGCACGAGCGGCGCCTCCGTGCGCGGATCGGACGGCGCTTTTCCGCTGCAGGCGGCTAGCGCGACGGGCAGTGCGGAAGCGACTGCGAAGAAAGCGAGGCGACGCCGAACCATGAAAGACCCAGTGATGAAGTGATCGGGGCTTTCATTGTGTATCTAGTGACCAATATAGTCAATGGTCACAAATGGGAGCACATCACGGTGCGAGGCTTCGGAGGACGAGGCTGGACAGTTGGGCGGGCGCGGCGTCGGTCGTGTCGAGGTTGTACTGCAGCAGCAGCGGGTTCAGGTACGGCCGCATCACGAGGTAGATCGCGGTCGCGGTTTCGTCCAGCGGCGTCTTGCGCTCGAACTCGCCGTTTTGCCGGCCTTCCTGCAGGACGTCCTGCAGCAGCTTCTGCACGCGCGCCTCGTAGGCCTGCACCGACGGCCAGTTTTCGGTGGCGGCCGACGCCGCGATGTCGTACAGCTTGCGGTCGCGGAAAAACAGCCGCAGGCTCGCCTCGGTGAAGACCTTGAACATTCGCCGCAGCTTTTCGGTAGGCAGTTCGGCCTCGGCGACAGCCGCGCGCACGTCCGTCTCGATCTCGTGCAGGCAGTGCGCGCAGATCATCTCGCCGATCGCCTGTTTCGACTCGAAGAACTTGTAGATATAGGCCTTCGAGAAGCCGATCGCCTTCGCGAGGTCCGACACGGTCGTCTTTTCGTAGCCGTACCGGCTGAAGTGCTCGGTGGCGGCGGCCACGATCTGGTCGCGGACGTCGTGGTCGGCCGGGCCGCGCGCGGGCGCCGGGGAAGGGTCGATTTTTTTCATGGGCTGCAACGGACAGGAATGGACAAAAAGTGACTATTTGGTATTATAGTCACCACCGGATTCTTGCTAAAGCCCACATGCTACCCAAACCCATCGTTGCCGCGGCGCTGGCCGCCATCTTGTCGGCGGGGTGCGCCGTCGGTCCCGACTATGTGCGGCCGGACGTGGCGATGCCGCAGCAGTTCCAGGGTCAGCGCGCCGTGGACCAGCGCCACGCGGCGGCCGACGCCGACCTCGCGACGTGGTGGACGGGCTTCGGCGATCCGCAACTGACGCAATACATCACGCTGGCGCTCGCGCAGAACCTCGATCTTGCGCAGGCCGCGGCGCGCGTCGAGCAGGCGCGCGCGGGGCTCGGTGCGGCGAACGCGGCGCTGCTGCCGTCGGGCAATGTAAGCGGGCAGGCCGCGCGCGTCTACCAGTCGGTCGAAACGCCGTTGGGGCGCGTGTTGAATTCAACACCCGGTTTCGACCGTCATGGCAACGACTACGAGGCCGATCTCAACGCGAGTTGGGAACTGGACGTATTCGGCGGGTTGCGCCGCGGCCGCGAAGCGGCGCTCGCCGATTATCAGGCATCCGAAGCGGCGGCGGTCGCGACGCGGCTCGCCGTCGCCGCGCAAACCGCGGACACCTACATCACGATTCGCGGGTTGCAGGGCCGCCTCGACGTCGCGCGGCGCCAGGTGCGGACCGAGCAGGATCTGCTGTCGACGCTCAACCTGCTCTATGGAAAGGGCCTCGCGGCGGAGCTTCAGGTGAGGCAGGCCGAAGGCGCGCTCGCGCAGGTACGCGCGACGGTGCCGGTGCTCGAAGCGGCGCTGGACGCGGCGATGAATGCGCTCGACGTGATGCTCGGCGCGCAGCCCGGCACGCATCGCGCGGAATTGCTCGCCGGCGGCGACGTGCCGGTTGCGCCTCGGATTGCGGCGACGGGCACGCCCGGCGAACTGCTCCGGCGCCGGCCCGACCTGATCGTCGCCGAGCGGCGCGTGGCGGCGTCGAACGCGCGCATCGGCGTGGCCATCGCCGAGTATTACCCGAAGTTTTCGCTGAGCGGGCTGATCGGCAGCGCGACGACGATGGGCGCGGGCAACCTGTTTGCCGGCGGCGCGAACCAGGCGGCGGGCGTGCTCGGGCTGCGCTGGCGCCTGTTCGACTTCGGCCGGATCAATGCGCAGATCGCGCAGGCCAAAGGGCAGGATGCCGAAATGCTGGCCGCGTATCGGCTCGCGGCGCTGCACGCGACCGAGGACGTCGAGAATGCCTTCTCGGCGCTCGTCAAGCGGGACGAGCAGGCAGCCATTCTCGGCGACGGCGTGAATTCGCTCGGCCGCGCGCGGACCGCATCGTTCGCGGCTTACCAGAAAGGGGTGGTCAGCCTGATCGAGGTGTTGCAGGCCGACGAAAGCCTGCTGCGCGCATCGGACGAACGCGTGCAGGCGCGAACCGAAGCGGCGCGCGCGGCGGTCGCGGCGTTCAAGGCGCTTGGCGGTGGATGGCAGGCGCCGGAAGCGCAGGCTGTTGCGAGCCGGTAGCGGAACGGACCGATGGCCTTCGACCCGGTCGGCAGCGCCGCGATCAGCACTGGAGGATTGAAGATGAAAATCAGCGAACTGGCCGAATTCGATGGCTCGAAGTACCTGAAGGACGAAGAAGCGATTCGTCACGACCTGGCGCAGGCGTTCGAAGATGGGGATCCTCGACTGATCCAGGCCGCGCTCGGGAATGTCGCGAAGGCGCGCGGCATGACGGCGCTGGCGCGCAAGTCCGGTGTGAAGCGTGAAGCGCTCTACCGCGGCGGCCCACGGCTGATATCGTCAGGGCCGGGCTGAAACATTCGTGCCGGGCCGGTCCGCATTGATCCGGCCGGCATCGCAGGGGAAGCCCCGCGAGCAGCACGCCGCTACCGCTTGATCGCCCCCCGCAACCGCCTCACATCCTGCTCCGACACCGGCGCCGCCCGATTCCCCCACGCCCCGCGCACGTAGCTGACCACCGCCGCGATCTCGCCGCTCGTCAGCGCGCCGCGCATCGCCGGCATCCGCTGCACCGGCCCCGGCTTGCCTGGCGTGGGCTGCGCACCTTCGACCACGATCCGGATCGTGGTCGTCGGATCGGCCGCGAGCACGATCGAGCTGCCCGCGAGCGCCGGCCCGTGATCCGGCACGCCTTTACCTTCGGCGCCATGGCAGCGTGCACAGAACCCCGCATACACGCCGGCCCCCGGCGCCTGCTGGCCGCCTTCCGGACGCGGGCCGGCAACCGTCAGCCGCGGGACACCGACACCGAGCGGATTCGTCGCGGCAGTCGGTTGCGCGGGCAACGACTTGAGGTACACGGCGATCGCACGACGATCGTCCTCCGTCAGCAACGCCGTGCTTTCGCCGACGACCGGCGCCATCGCGCCGAACACCGCGCCGCGCGCCGCATGACCGCTGCGGAGGAACGCGGCGATGTCGTCGGCCGACCACCGGCCGAGGCCGCCCGGAACCGCGCCGGTCAGGTTCGGCGCGAACCAGTGGTCGTTGATGCCGCCGGTCAGGAACGCGGGGCTGCGTTCGTCGTAGCCGCGTTCGTTGTAGGCCGGCCCGCGCGGCGTATGGCACGCGCCGCAATGGCCGAGCCCCTGTACGAGATACGCGCCGCGATTCCATTGCGCCGATTGCGACGGCTGCGGCGTGAACCGGTCGCGGTTCGCGAACACGAGGCTCCACAGCCCGAGCGCCCAGCGCTGGTTGAACGGAAACGGCAGTTGCGTGAGTTTCGCCGCATTCGCGGACGGCGCGACGCCGCGCATGAAATACGCATACAGCGCGCGCACGTCGTCGTCGCTCAGGTGCGCGAACGACGGGTACGGCATGGCCGGATACAACCGGCTGCCGTCCGCGCGCACGCCGCGCCGCATCGCATCGTCGAATTGCCGTAGCGTGTAGTGGCCTATGCCGTGCGTCGGGTCCGGCGTGATGTTCGGCGCATAGATCGGCCCGAACGGCGAATTCACCGGCTGGCCGCCCGCGTACGGCGTATGGTCGGCCGCGTCGTGGCACGCGGCGCAATCGCCGGCGAGCGCGAGATAGCGGCCGCGTGCGAGCGTCGCGGCGTCGGCGCTCGCGGCCGCCGCCGCGATTATCGGGCGGCGGGCAGTCGAGGCAGACGCAGCATCGGGCGGCGGAGTGGGCGCCGCGGACGATGTCGCATCCGCCACTGACGCGTCCCGGTCGCGTGACAGCCGACGGTCGTCCTTCACGCGAGCGGACATTGACGCGCCGGCATCGGCCGCCGACGCGCGAATCCGCACGAACCGCCAGCCCGATGCGGGCTCGGGCGCTTCCGCCGCCGACGCGGCGTCGGCCGTGTCGCCGGCCGCGGCCGCGTTGTCGTCGCGCTGCATGTCGCATCCGCCGAGCGCGATGCATACCGCAAACGCGACACCCGCGCGGTGGCCCAGAGCTCGGAACGGGAACGGAAACGGAAACGAAGCGAACGGGATCAGCGCCATGGACTGCAAGGCCCCACGAAAGCGGTGACGATCCCCGTAAACACCAGACCGATCACGAAACCGAGCGCCGCGAGCATGCCGCAGCGCGCGAGAAAGCGCGTACTGCCGTCGCGCGTCGCGGCACGCGCATCGGCATCGTGCCGGTGCCGCCACGCGTGCGCGAGCCAGGTCGCGCAGGCCGCGGCCAGCGCGAACGCGCCCGCGGCGATCAGCGCGAGCCACACGCCGACGTGCGCCCAGCGCGGCGCGGCCTGCGCGACACCGAGCGGATAGCACGCGGTGGACGCGAGCGTCTCCGACACCAGCATTTGCGCGAACCACAGCGCGGGCGCGCCGACGAGGCCCGCCGCGATCGCGAGCAACGGTGTCCACGCGCGTCGTGCATCGCTCATCCCGTGCTCCTCAGCCAGAACGGCGATACATACAGCGCGGTGAAGATGAACAGCCACACGATGTCGACGAAGTGCCAGTAGAACCCGCCGACCGTCAGCGCGACGCGTCGCTCGCGGCCGAAGAAACCGGCGGCCGTCCACGCGGCGAGCAGCGCGAGGATCGCGAGACCGGCCACGACGTGCGCGAGGTGGAACCCGGTGATCGTGAAGTAGAGGCTGCCGTACAGGTGCGCGGTCGGGCCGTACGGATGATCGCGCCATTCGTGCAACTGAACCAGCGCGAACACGGTGCCGAGCACGAGCGCGACGACGAGCAGCGCGACCGCGCGCGCCTGCCGGCCGGCCCGCACCGCGCGCTCGGCGAGCCACACGAACACGCTGCTCGACAGCAGCACGACCGTGTTGGCGGCCGCGAGCCCGATCTTCGGCATCCCTTCGGGCGGCCACGGTGCGGACCACTGCGACTGTAGGTAGAAGTAGCAGAACAGCAGGTAGCCGAACAGCCCGGCCTCGGTCACGATCAGCGTGAGCATGCCCCACCAGCCGCCCGCGCGTTCGCCGCAACTGCCGACCGGCAGCGGCTCGATGCACGCGGCCGGCGCGGCTGCCGGCGCCGTCGCCGACGGCGGCTCGTCCGGATGACGCCCGGCGGCCGCGGCAGGCGCCTGCGTGTCGGCGCGGACCGGCAGGCGCGCGCGTTGTCCGAGTTCGCGGCGCGGCCACAGCCACGCGGCGGTCGCGATCGCGCAACCGGCGACTGCCACGCACACGAGCGTCGGCGAGCGCGCGAGCATCGCCGCGAACACGGCGGTCGCGAGCAGCGCGAGCACGAACGGCATGCAGCTGTCTTCGGGCATCTTCAGGATCGCGCTCGGCGCGGCGGCGAGCGGCGTGACCGCGAGCGCCTCGCGCCCATCGGCGAGCCGGTAGCCGACCCGCAGGCTGGTGCGCGCCGGATCGTCGCGCGTTTCCCACAGCGGATGCCGCGACGCGACGAGCGGCAGCACCGCGAAGTTGTACACGGGCGTCGGCGACGCGACCGACCATTCGAGGCCCGCCGCGCCCCACGGATTCTCGCTGGCGCGCACGCCGCGCCGCGCGCTCACCAGCGCGTTGACGACGAACATCACGATGCCGATCCCGAACACGAACGAGCCGATCGTCGTCAGCAGGTTCGACGTGTCCCAGCCCATCCCGGACGGATAGGTATAGATGCGGCGCGGCATCCCGAGCAGCCCGGAAATATGCATCGGGAAGAACCCGAGATTGAAGCCGACCAGCACGACCCAGAAGGTCAGCTTGCCGAAGCGCTCGTTCATCATCCGCCCGGTGAATTTCGGGAACCAGTACGCGACGCCGCCGAGCACCGGAAACACGTTGATGCCGAGTAGCACGTAGTGCAGGTGCGCGACGACGAAGTACGTATCGGTGAGCTGCCAGTCGAGCGGCACGGCCGCGGTCATCACGCCGGACACGCCGCCGATCACGAACATCAGCACGAAGCCCGCGAAATACAGGAACGGCGTGCGAAACACGGGGCGGCCGGTCCAGATCGTCGCGATCCATGCGAACACCGCGACCGCGCTCGGAATCGAGATCAGCATGCTCGCGGCGCCGAAGAACGCGAGCGCGAGCGGCGCGATGCCCGTCGCGAACATGTGATGGACCCACACCTCGAAGCCGATCAGCATCGTCGCCACCGTCGATACCGCGACGGCCTCGTATGCGACGAGCGGGCGTCGGCAGAAGGTCGGCAGCGCGTCCGACACGATCCCCATTGCCGGCAGCACGACCACGTAGACCCACGGATGCGCGAACATCCAGAACAGGTGCTGCCACAACAGCGGACGGCCGCCGTGCGCGACGTCGAAGAAATGCGTGCCGGCATTGCGGTCGAGCCACAGCAGCAGGAACGCGAGGCTCACCGACGGCACCGCGACGAGGTTCGCGACCGACGCGGTCAGCGTGCCCCACACGATGATCGGCACCCGGTCGATCGACATGCCGTGTGCGCGCATCCGCAGCAGCGTGACGACGAAGTTCGCGGCGCCGCCGGTCGTCGAGATGCCGAGCAGGATCATCCCGAGCGCGTAGATGTCGATGTTCGCGCCGGCGCTGTAGTCGAGCGACGTGAGCGGCACGTAGTTGAACCAGCCGCCGTCCGGCACCGCGCCGAGCGGAAAGCTCGCGTACAGGAACAGCCCGGCGAACAGGAACGCCCAGTACGAGAACGCGTTCAGCCGCGGAAACGCCATGTCGCGGGAGCCGAGCATCAGCGGCCACAGATAGTTCGCGAAGCCGGACAGCACGGGCAGCGCGTACAGGAAGATCATCGTGACGCCGTGCATCGTGAACAGCGAATCGTATTGCGCGGGCGTGAGCAGCGTCGCGTTCGGCCGCGCGAGCTGGATGCGCATCAGGAGCGCCTCGACGCCGCCGAGCAGCAGGAATGCGAACGCGGTGACGATGTAGCGCAGCCCGATGCGCTTGTGATCGACGGTGCCGAGCCAGCCGCGCCAGCCGGGTTCCGATTCCCACAGCTCGGCCAGCGCGCGCTCGTGCGCGGAACCGGGCGGCGCGTCGCCGAGATCGGGTACGCGGCTGAGCGGGGCGGGCGTGTCGCGGGCAATGGCCATCGGCATCCTCGGTTCAGTGCAGCGTCGCGAGATACGCGGAGAGATCGTCGGCGTCGCGCGGCGCGAGCGCGATCGACGGCATCAGCGATTGCGGCTTGATTTGCTGCGCATGCGCGATCCAGCGGCGCAGGTTGTCGGGCGTGTTGTCGAGCGTGCCGGCCGCGAGCAGCCGGCGCGTGCCGACGTGCGTGAGATCGGGGCCCGTGTCGCCCGTCGCGTCGGTGCCGCGCACCGCGTGGCAGCCCGCGCAGCGCGCGGCGAACACGCGCTGGCCGCGTCGTTCGGCGCCGGCGCTCGCCGTGGGTGCCTGGGCCGGTTGGCGCTGCGCGGCGAGCCACGCACGAAACGCGTCCGGCGGCTCGGCCACGACTTCGAACGCCATGTGCGCATGCTGCGCGCCGCAGTATTGCGAGCATTGGCCGCGGTAGATGCCCGGCCGGTCGGCCTGCAGCCATTGGCGGTTGGTCTGGCCGGGAATCGTCTGCGTCTTGCCGGCGAGTTGCGGCACCCAGAACGCATGGATCACGTCGGCGCTCTTCAGTTCGATCGCGACGGGCTCGCCCACCGGAATATGGATTTCGTTCGCGGTGACGAAGCCCGGGCCGTTCGCATCGTCCGGATAACGAACGGCCCACCACCAGTCTTGCGCGGTGACGACGATCGTCAGCGCGGGCGGACGCGGCGGCGCCGCGATCGCGCCCAGCACGCGCAGCATGTACACGAGCGCGCCGAACAGCAGCAGGATCGAGATCGCGGTGCCCACGGTCACGATCGTCAGCCCGCTGCCGTAGCCGCCGCCCGCCTGCGCGCGACGACGAAACAGCGCGATCAGCAGCAGCACCGCGATCGCGACGCACACGAACGAGCACAGCGCGAGCAGCGCCCAGCCGAGCACGAAGACCGGCTGCGCGGCGGGGCCTGCCGCGTGGATCACGTACGCGAGCGGCAGCGGCGCGGCCGGATTGCCGGGCTCGGCACGCTCGGCGGCCGCGCGCGCGACGATCGGCGCGGCCGCCCAAGCGAACGGCGCGATGCATGCGATATGACGCGTGTTCCTGGACAGCGGGACGAGCAACGCGACTCCTTGCCGCATTCGGCGGCGTGACGACAACCGTTCGCGGCAGCGCAAGTTTCGTGCGCGCGCGGCTCGCACGTATGCAGTCGTGCGGGGGTGCGGAATGCCGCGCGCAACGGCCGGTACGTCACAGCCGGCTTGTAAATTGAGTGACGCGTTTTTACGCGCGCGTGTGGCGGGCGGAAGGTCGTTTGCTGTGCGGATCAAGTTCCGGAACGGCGCGACAGCGACAGCGGCGGCGTGCCGGCCATCATCGCAAAACGCCAGAACCGACCGTGAACGTCGCGCCGTCCCGCGGCCTTACGATTCGCCTTTCCCGTCCTTGCTGCCCTTGCCGGCCTTGTCGGCCTTGTCGCCGTGGTCGCCCGGCAGCACGGCCGACAACACCTGCCGCGCGGTCTCGACGATCACGTTGCCCTCGCGCGGATCGCCCCTCACCAGCGTTTCGGCGAAATGCTTCGCCTGCTGCAGCGTCACGTGCGGCGGCAGCGGCGGCACCTCCGGGTCGCTCTTCACTTCGAGCACGACCGGCCGGTCGGACGCGAGCGCTTCGTCCCACGCGGCGCCGAGCTGTTCCGGATCGTCGACGTAGATACCCTTGAGGCCGAGCAGCGTCGCGAAGCGGTAGTACGGCACGTTCGGGATCCGCTGCGACGCGTCGAACTTCGGGTCGCCTTCCATCACGCGCTGCTCCCACGTGACCTGGTTCAGGTCCTCGTTGTTCAGCACCATGCAGATCCAGCGCGGATCGGGCCACTGGCGCCAGTATTTCGCGACGGTAATCAGCTCGGCCATGTTGTTCATCTGCATCGCGCCGTCGCCGACCATCGCGATCACCGGGCGCACCGGATGCGCGAATTTCGCGGCGATCGCGTAGGGCACCGCGGCGCCCATCGACGCAAGCCCGCCGGACAGCGAGCCCATCATCCCGCGCCGCATCATCAGGTCGCGCGCATACCAGTTCGCGCAGGAGCCCGAATCGCTCGTCAGGATCACGTCGTCGGGCAGGCGCGGCGACAGCTCGGTAAACGCGCGCTGCGGATTCACGCCGCGCCCGGCGCTCGCCTTCGCGGCCGCGCGCGCCGCGAGCGTGTCGTGCCAGTCGCGGTTCCATTTCGCGATCCGGTCGCGCCACGCGGTGTCGCGCCGCTCGTTCAAGAGCGGCAGCAGCGCGCGCAGCGTCTCGGCGCTGTCGCCGACCAGATTGACTTCCATCGGGTAGCGCAGGCTCAGCATGTCGGCCTTCAGGTCGATCTGCACGCCGCGCGCCTGGCCTTCCTTCGGCAGGAATTCCGAATACGGAAAACCGGAGCCGACGACCAGCAGCGTGTCGCATTCGGTCATCAGCGCGTAGCTCGGCTTGGTGCCGAGCAGCCCGATCGAGCCGGTGACCCACGGCAGGTCGTCCGGCAGCGCGGCCTTGCCGAGCAGTGCTTTCGCGGCGCCCGCGCCGAGCTTGTCTGCTACCGCGATCACTTCGTCGGTCGCCTTCAGCGCGCCGGCGCCGACCAGCAGCGCGACTTTCGAGCCCGCGTTGAGCACGTCGGCCGCGCGTCGCAGGTCGTCCGCATACGGCACGACTTTCGGCGCGGTATAGCCGACCCCCGAATGCACGGTGCCGTGCGCGCGTTTCGGCGGCGCGTAGTCGAGTTCCTGCAGGTCGTTCGGCAGCACGAGCGCGGTGACCGCGCGCGCGCCGAGCGCGGTGCGCACCGCGCGGTCCACCAGATGGCGCACCTGGCCCGGCACCGTCGCAAGCTGAACGAATGCGCCTGCAACGTCCTTGAAAAGCGCCGGAAGATCCACTTCCTGCTGGTAGTGGCCGCCGAGTGCCGCGCGCGCCTGCTGGCCGACGATCGCGAGCACCGGCATGTGGTCGAGCCGTGCGTCGTAGAGGCCCGTCACGAGGTGCGCGGCGCCCGGGCCCGACGTCGCGACGCATACGCCGAGCTCGCCTGTAAATTTTGCATGCGCGGACGCCATGAAGGCCGCCATCTCCTCGTGGCGCGCCTGGATGAATTCGATCTTGCCGTCCGCGCGGTTCAGCGCGCCGAAAAATCCGTTGATGCCGTCGCCCGGGTAGCCGTAGATGCGGCGCACGCCCCAGTCGTACAGCCGCTCGACGATGAAATCCGCCACTGTCGCCATGCCGTTTCTCCTTGGTCCCGGATGAGCCGATGCGAGGCGGCCGCGCAAGGCACGTGCCGCGCTGCGTGCGTCGGGCACATCGGTTGCCCGCCTGTGGCCGATACGACGTGTGCTGACGAGCGAGGATGCCGCACGCGAACCGTTCACTTTCTTGTCGAGGAATCGTCACATGTCTGCATTCAACCGTTCGTTCATACGCCGCGGTGCAGCCTGCGCGTTGCTGGCCGCGTGCGCAGCGGCGCTGCCCGTGGCGGCACAGTTGCGTCCTCCCAATCCAGCCAGCGTGCCCGACACGTCCACGCAGGCGTTCAAGCGCGCCGACCGCAAGATGATGGAAGCGATGGACAGCGCGCCATACACGGGCGACGCCGACCGCGATTTCGTCGCGCACATGGCGCCGCATCATCAGGGCGCGATCGACATGGCGCAGGTCGAGCTCAAATACGGCAAGGACCCGACGCTGCGTCAGCTCGCGAGCCGGATCGTCGCCGCGCAGCGCGACGAGATCGCGCTGATGGAGCGCTGGCAGAGGGAGCACGGCACGACGCGGTGAACCGCGATGCGACACGGAGATACGCAGGGCGATACGCAGCCGGCCGTCCCGGCCGTTCCGGCCGTTCCGCGGCCGGCGAGCGGCGATGCAAGCGCCGATCCCGGACCCGCGCCGACGCAATGGCCGCGCGCACGGGCAGCCGCGGCAGGAGGCACGATGCATGGACGATAAGCGTGCGGCCGAAGATCGCGCGATCGACAGCGTGGCCGACTACATGGCCGTGATCGGCGCGCAGCGGCAGACGATGGCGCTGCGGCTGTTTCGCGGCCAGTGCAACGCGGGCTGGCCGCTCGTGCCGGGTATCGCGCGGCAGCGCGCGTCGCCCGACGTCGAAGCGCGGATGCTCGACGAATTCACGCGGCGCGCGCTGCCGCATCTCGAACCCGGACAGAACCTCGATGCGTGCGACTGGCTCGCGCTCGCGCAGCAGCACGGGATGCGCACGCGCTTGCTCGACTGGTCCGGCAACGCGCTGGCCGCGCTGTGGTTCGCGGTCAGGCGCGCGAGCGAATCGGGCGGAGACGGCGTGGTGTGGTGCCTGTCGCACGACGCCGACGACATCGCGACCGCCGCCGAACGGCGCGCGCCGCTGGAGGTCACGCGCACCAAGGTGTTCCGGCCGCGTCACGTGATGCCGAGGATCACCGCGCAGGACGGCTGGTTCACGATCCACCGTTATGACCCGCGTGGCGAGCGCTTCGTGCCGCTCGACGAGGACGCGGACCTCGCCGGCCGCGTCATGCGGATCGTCGTGCCGGGCGGCCGGTTCGCGACGATCCGGCAGGAGTTGGCCGGCGTCGGCGTGAGCATCGCGACGATCTTTCCGGATCTGGACGGCATCGCGCAACTGACCGACACGCGCTATTTCCCGGACGACGAGGACACGCACTCGCCGCAGTAACCCCCGCGCGGGCCGTGCGGCCGGGCACGCGCGATGCTCGTCTGGACGGCGCGCACACGGGACCGAACCCCAAGTCCCCAGCTTGCGACCGGTTCGCGGCGGGCGGCAAGGCGGCTCATGCGCGCATTCAAACAAACGATCGAATCCGGAGGCATTCATGCGCAAACCCCACGAACCCCCGAGCGGCCGTCGCGACAAGGCGTGCGAGCCCGGCGCCGGTTCCCGGCCGGCCGGGAACACCGTCACCCGCGCGTTCGAACGCTTTGCGTCGGGCGTGACCACCTGGGCCGGCTCGCCGGTGGCGTTCGGCAGCGCGGTCGCCATCACCGTGCTGTGGCTCGTCAGCGGGCCGCTGTTTCACTACTCCGACGCGTGGCAGCTCGTGATCAATACCGGCACCACGATCATCACGTTCCTGATGGTGTTCCTGCTGCAGCGCAACCAGAATCGCGACAGCGTGGCGTTGCACCTGAAGCTCGACGAACTGCTCGCGGTCACGCGCGCGGCGAGCGACCGGCTGATCGGGATCGAGGATGCGTCGGAGGAAGAATTGCGCGCGTTGGCGCAGACCTACGTGGAAATGGCGCAGCGGGCGGCCGAGCGCGGCGACGACGAGCCGGGCGGGACGCGCGCGGAAACGGCCGACACGCCGCCCGCATCGTGATCGCCGGATCTTCGGATCCTCCGATCGAGCGGTGCGCGGCCCGATGATTTTTCAAACGCTTGTCGTTTCCGGCGCCGCGTCGCGGCGCGACCGCGTGCACGCGCCGCCTGCAGCGGGGAACGGCACGTGCTGCACACCGAGACGAAGCCCGGTCGTTCCGGGTATTGCGTATGGTGCTTCCATGAACTCCAGAACTCCTTCGAATCCGCTGTTGAATATTGCGGTGGCCGTCGCCTGCGGGGCGGCCGCGATGTACTTCCTCGATCCGTCGTCCGGCCGGCGTCGTCGCGCTTATCTGCGCGACAAGGCGGCCGCGGGCCGGCACGGCGTGACCGATTACGCGAATACGCAGGTGAAGCGTGCGGCCGACCATGCGCGCGGCGCGATCGCCGGCCTGCGGGCCGACTGGCTCTCGGGCGATGCGAACGACGTGCAGGTCGCCGAGCGCGTGCGTGCGGCGCTCGGCCGGCTCGTCGGTCGCCCGCGCGACATCGACGTCAGCGTCGAGCACGGCAACGTGTGCCTGACCGGACAGGTCGAGGAGGCCGAACGGCAGGCGCTGATCGACGGCGTCGCCGCGCTGCACGGCGTGCATCACGTCGAGGACGCGATGGGCGCGCGCAGCGAATACAAGGCGTCGCCCGACGGTCATTCGCACTGACGCGGCCGCGGCTGCCCGCACTGGCGGGGGGCCGGCGAACGAGTACGACACGCATTCGGCGCACGCACGGCTGCCGGTACGACGGCAGCCTGGCGCCTCAACCGGAGCAAGCCCATGACCGACCGCCAGCCCCCCGATACGACGCCCCCGCATCCGGAGCCCGGCGCGCACGACGCGCTCGAACACCTGCTCGGCAGCCTGCATCGGCACGGCTTCCTGCGCTTCGCGAACGAGGTCGTCAGCGCGAACGCGCGGCTCGCCGACACGTTCGTCGACGCGCTCGACAAGCCCGGCATGCAGAGCGGCATGCAGAATCTCGCGATGCTGGTGACGGCGCTGTCGCGCATTCCGCCGGAACAGTTCGGTCGCGCCGCGTTCGCGGCGGCCGACGCGCTGCATCACGTCGGCGCGTGGCAGCCGGCGCAGCACGAGCATGTCGCGCCCGGCGTGCGCGGCATCTATCGCCTGCTGCACGACGCGGCGCTGTGGGATGCGTTGACGCCGCTGCTCGAAGGGCTGAAAGTCTTCGCGCAAGGGCTCGCGCGCGATCCGCAGCCGCCGGTCGCCGGGCTCAACGAGACGACGAAAGGCGCGTGACCGCGTCCGGTTGCAAGCCGCTGGCGATGCACAGGCCCGCGAACTGACGGATGATGCGCTGCGTCGGCGCGCTCGCCGGCCAGTGCGATACCGCGTCGATGCCGACCCAGCGGCACAGCGCGATTTCGCGGCCCGGGCACGCGTGCGCGCCGCGCGGCAGACTCGCGACGAACACGTGATGGCGCTTCACGCTGCCGTCCACGTAGAAGAAATACGCGAGCTCGAGATCGACAAGTCCCGTTTCCTCCCGAAGCTCGCGATGCGCGGCGTCGAGTGCCGATTCGCCGCGCCGGATCACGCCGCCCGGCAGCGTCCAGCGCGACGATCGCCCGCGCGCGACCAGCAGCACGCGCCGGTTGCGAACGCAGACGATCGTGGCGCGTTCCTTCGCCAGCGGCGCGAGCGGCACCGCGCGGACGGGGAAATCGGACGGGTCGGGTAGCGTCATGCAGGGCAGGGGGTGGGTGATTGAAAGATCCATGCGCCGGTGCCGCAACGTGCGTTCCTGCGTCGCCGTCGCGCGGGGCGGCGTGTGGACGATTCGGGCGAACGCGTCGATCGTCGCCCGCGAATTTTCAACGGCTTGTCATTTCTGCCGCCGTCCGGTGCGGCCGCTTCGGGACGGCGGGCGGGCCGCGCGAGGCGCGGCGATCACGTGCGGCCGTGTTCGCCGGATGGCGGACGATGCGGCGACGTGCCGTTTTCCTTCCCGGCCGGCTTGCTTTCGGCGGGGTCGTGCGCGCTGCGTGGCGGCGGCGTGGTCGTGCCGCGGCGCTTGCCCTCGGGGCCGGGCGTGCTGTCGCCGCGATCTTCGTCGCGTGTGTCGGTGTCGAGTGAGGTCGAGCGTGTCATGGTTCGGGCGTCCTGTCGGGGCGGTTGAAGCGTACGCAGCGCGCATCGGGCGTGCCGCGGTCGAACGCAGCCCGTTGCCGGGCCCGCTGTTTGCTTGATCGCGCGCTTGAGGTCGGCGCGGGCAATGACGCCCGCGCCCGCCGCCTGGAGCTCCGTTTCATGCCCGATGCGATCTTGTGCCCGTTATCCGTTCGTCAGCGATTCGGCGTCGCGTTCCGGCGCGCGTCGACGCCCGGACGGGACGGCGCCGGCGCGCCGGACGCGCTTGCGCCGGCGATGGCCGGCGTCGTACCGTCGACGCCGCTGCGCGTGCCGTGGCCGGCGTTCGAGCGCCGGCCGCCCGCCGTCGCGCGGGCGGGCGACGGCCAGTCCGGCGCCGGCGGCCCGGGCGCCGCGCCGGGCGGCAACGGCGAGCGGCCGACCGACGCGCCGGGCGGCGGTGGCGGCGACCACCATCCGCACGACGATCGCGGCGGCCGCACCGGCGGCGACGGAGACGGCAACAACGGCGAAGGCGAACGCAAGCGGCCCGGCAAGAAGCCGCTGATCATCCTCGGCGCGGTGGTGTTCGTGCTGCTCGTCGGCGGGCTCGTGTGGTGGTTCGCGACGCGCAACCAGGAAAGCACCGACGATGCGTACACCGACGGCAACGCGGTCGCGGTCGCGCCGCACGTGTCCGGCTACGTGACGCGGCTGGCGGTCGACGACAACACGTTCGTGCGGCGCGGCGACGTGCTCGTCGAGATCGATCCGCGCGACTACCGCGCACAGGTCGACGCCGCGCAGGCGCAGCGCGGTCTCGCGCAGGCGCAGCTCGATGCGGCGCGCGTGCAGCTCGACATCGCGCGCGTGCAGTATCCGGCCCAGTACCGGCAGGCGCGCGCGCAGATCGAATCCGCGGAAGCCGCGTACCGGCAGGCGCTCGCCGCGCAGGCACGGCAGCGCGCGGTCGATGCGCGTGCAACCTCGCAGCAGGCGATCGACGCGGCCGACGCGCAGCGCGCGACCGCCGACGCGAACGTCGCGATGGCCCAGGCGCAGGCGCGCACCGCGAGCCTCGTGCCGCAGCAGATCCGGCAGGCCGAGACGGCCGTCGAGGAGCGCCGCCAGCAGGTGCTGCAGGCGCGCGCGCAGCTCGAGACGGCCAACCTGAACCTGTCGTACTGCGAGATGCGTGCGCCGTCCGACGGCTGGGTCACGCGGCGCAACGTGCAACTGGGCTCGTTCCTGCAAGCGGGCACGTCGATCTTCTCGATCGTCACGCCGCGCGTGTGGATCACCGCGAATTTCAAGGAGTCGCAGCTCGAGCGGATGCGCGTCGGCGACCGCGTCGACGTGTCGGTCGACGCGTATCCCGATCTCGATCTGCACGGCCACGTCGACAGCATCCAGCTCGGCAGCGGCTCGCGCTTCTCCGCATTCCCGACCGAGAACGCGACCGGCAATTTCGTGAAGATCGTGCAGCGCGTGCCGGTGAAGATCGTGCTCGACGGCCCGCTGCCGAACCGTCCGCCGCTCGGTCTCGGCCTGTCGGCCGTGCCGACCGTCCACCTGAAATGACCGGCCGCCGTGCCGCGACCGGTGTCGACCGGAGCGATCCGATGCCCGATACCCGCATGCCGTTCTTGCCTGACGAGGCCCGCCGATGAACCGGCCGCCCGAGCGCAGCGGCGCATCCGATGGCACATGGCGTCCCGCCGCGAACCCGTGGCTCATCGCGATCGTCGTCACGCTCGCCGCGTTCATGGAGGTGCTCGACACGACGATCGTCAACGTCGCGCTGCCGCACATCGCCGGCACGATGTCGGCGAGCTACGACGAGGCGACCTGGACGCTCACGTCGTATCTGGTCGCGAACGGCATCGTGCTGCCGATCTCGGGGTTCCTCGGACGCCTGCTCGGCCGCAAGCGCTACTTCCTGCTGTGCATCGCCGCGTTCACCGTGTGCTCGTTCCTGTGCGGCGTCGCGACCAACCTCGGCGAACTGATCGTGTTCCGCGTGCTGCAGGGGCTGTTCGGCGGCGGGCTGCAGCCGAACCAGCAGTCGATCATCCTCGATACGTTCCCGCCCGCGCAGCGCAACCGCGCGTTCTCGATCTCGGCGATCGCGATCGTCGTCGCGCCGGTGCTCGGGCCGACGCTCGGCGGCTGGATCACCGACCATTTCTCGTGGCGCTGGGTGTTCCTGCTCAACGTGCCGATCGGCGCGCTGACCGTGCTCGCGGTGATGCAGCTCGTCGAGGATCCGCCGTGGCGGCGCGGCGCCGAACGCGGGATTTCCATCGACTACATCGGCATCGGGCTGATCGCGATCGGGCTCGGCTGCCTGCAGGTGATGCTCGATCGCGGCGAGGACGAGGACTGGTTCGGCTCGAACTTCATCCGCGTCTTCGCCGTGCTGTCCGCGCTCGGGCTGGTCGGCGCGACGCTGTGGCTGCTGCGCACGAAGAAGCCGGTGGTCGACTTGTCGTGCCTGCGCGACCGCAATTTCGCGCTCGGCTGCGTGACGATCGCGACGTTCGCGGCCGTGCTGTACGGCAGCGCGGTGATCGTGCCGCAGCTCGCGCAGCAGCGGCTCGGCTACACGGCGACGCTCGCGGGGCTCGTGCTGTCGCCCGGCGCGCTGCTGATCACGCTCGAGATTCCGCTCGTGAGCCGGCTGATGCCGCACATGCAGACGCGCTATCTGGTCGGGTTCGGCTTCGTGCTGCTGTGCGTTTCGCTGATCTATTCGCGCACGCTGGTGCCGGACATCGACTACACGCACCTGATGATGATCCGCTGCGCGCAGTCGCTCGCGATCGGCTTCATGTTCGTGCCGATCACGACGCTCGCGTACCTGACCGTGCCGCAGCGGCTCAACGACGACGCGTCCGCGCTGTTCACGATGTTCCGCAACGTCGCGGGCTCGATCGGCATCTCGGTTTCGACCGCGCTGATCCGGGAGCGCACGCAGGCGCGCATGGCGCATCTGTCCACGCACATGTCGACGCTGTCGCAGAACTTCCAGGATGCGCTGCAGGAGAACGCGCGCGCGGTGGGCGCGTTGACGGGGGCGCCGCCGTCATCCGCGCTGCAGACGGCCACCGGGCGGCTGTACGAGACGTTCATCGCGCAGGCGACGATCCTCGCGTATATCGACGTGTTCGCGATCCTCGCGGTCTTTTGCGCGTTCAGCATTCCGCTGACGTTCCTGTTCTCGCCGGCGAAGGCCGCGGGCGGCGCGGGAGGGCATTGACATGCGCATGCATCGGAACAATCGTCGCCGCCACCTGATTCGCCCCATCGTGTGCCGCGCGGTGACGCTATTCGCGGGATGCGCGATCGTCGCGGGCTGCACCGTCGGACCCGACTACCAGCCGCCGCAAGCGGACGTCCCGGACATCTGGCATGCGATGCGGGCGGACGGGCAGGCGGCCGCCCCCGCGTCCGGCGTCGCCGCACGGTCGTCGCCGACGGTCGACGCCGATCCCGATCCGCGCTGGTGGCGCGCGTTTGGCGATCCACTGCTCGACCAGCTCGTCGAGCGCGCGGCGCACGACAACCTCGACGTGCAGGCCGCCGTGCTGCGCATCGCGCAGGCGCGCGCGCAGGTGCGGGCCGCTGCCGCACAGGGCTTGCCGGACGTGCGCGCGAACGCGAGCTACCAGCGCGAGCAGCTCGGCCTGAAAGGCATCGTCGAGGAGCAGGGCATCGACCAGCGCGTCGATCGTCTCGGCGCGCCGGGCTCGCCGCTCGACCGGTTCGGGCCGGGCACCGGCGAGAGCGTGCAGCAAGGCGCGCGCGGCGCGCTCGATGCGCTCGAATCGCCGGTCAACCTGTGGCAGGCCGGGTTCGACGCATCGTGGGAGCTGGACCTGTTCGGGCGCGTGCGCCGCTCGGTCGAAGCGGCCGGCGCGCAGACGCGCGCGGCGGTCGCGGGCCGCGACGATGCGCTGCTGTCGCTCGAGGCCGAAGTCGCGCAGACCTATCTGCAACTGCGGGGCGCGCAAGCGCAACGCGCGCTGGCTGACGACCTGCAACGCGCGCAGCGCGAACTGGTCGACCTGACGCGCGAGCAAGCCGCGCACGGTCTCGCGAGCGATCTCGACGTGCGCAGCGCCGAGGCCCGGCTCGCGCAGATCCGCGCGCAACTGCCGCAGTTCGACCAGCAGATCGTGCTGCTGCGCAACGGTCTCGCGTATCTGGTCGGCGGCGCGCCGGGCGCGCTCGACGACTGGCTCGACGCGCCGCGCGCGTTGCCGGACGTGCCGCCGACCGTGCCGGTCGGCCTGCCGTCGACACTCGCGCGCCGACGCCCCGACATCCGTCGCGCGGAGGCCGAGCTGCACGCGGCCACCGCCGACGTCGGCGTCGCGGTCGCGCAGTTCTATCCGGACGTCTCGTTGACCGGGCAGGTCGGCCTGCGCGCATCGCACGTGCGCGAACTCGCGCACTGGTCGCACCTGTTCTATGCGTTCGGGCCGGCCGTATCGCTGCCGATCTTCTCCGGCGGGCAGCTCGTGTCGAACCTGCGGCTGTCGCAGGCGCGCCAGGCCGAAGCGGCGCTCGCTTACCGGCAAGCCGTGCTCGTCGCGCTGCGCGACGTCGACAATGCGCTGGCCGTGTACCGCACCGACCAGGCGCGCGCGGCCGCGCTCGACGACGCGGTGCGGGCCGAACAGGGCGCGCTGGACCTCGCGCGCGATCGATACCGGAAGGGTTTGTCGCCGTTCCTCGACGTACTGGACGCCGATCGGCAATGGTCGGAGGGCCGGCAGCAGGCCGAGCAGGGCGCGTTGCAGACGACGACCGATCTCGTCGCGCTGTACAAGGCGCTCGGCGGTGGATGGCAGGCCGGACCGGATACGGATACCGGTACGGCACGGGCGCAGTAGCCCCGAGCGCGCGCCGGGCATCGCGGGCCGCGCGCTACGCAGCTCGTCCGCTCACGCGCGGCCTCAATCCCACGCGTGCTTGCTGAACTGATAGCCCTTCGAGCGGATGGTCTTGATCCGTTTCGGTTCGTTCGCATCGTCGCGCAGCTTGCGGCGCAGCTTCGAGATGCGGCCGTCGATCGAGCGATCGAGGCCGTCGAACGCGATGCCGCGCAGCAGCAGCGTCAGGTCTTCCCGGCTGACCACCTCGCCGGCGCGGCACGCGAGCGCCCACAGCAGGTCGAATTCGGTCGACGTCAGGCGCGGCATGCTGCCGTCCGGAAGATGCACGCGGCGGTCGGCCCGGTCGATGGAGAACTTGCCGAACACGTATCGCTGCGGCGAATCCGGCACGGGGTCGCCCGTCGGCGCGCGCGTACGCCGCAACTGCGCCTTGATCCGCGCGAGCAGCAGGCGCGGCTCGACCGGCTTGCGGAGAAAGTCGTCCGCGCCGAGTTCCAGGCCGAGCAATTCGTCGAACGGTTCGTCGCGGCCCGTCACCATCATCACGATGCCGTCGTAGTGCATGCGCGCCTCGCGGCAGATCTCGAAGCCGTCCTTGCCCGGCAGATTGACGTCGAGCAGCACGAGGTCGGGGCGGCTCGCGACGATCGCCGGCACCGCGCCGGCGCCGTCGAACAGCGTATCCACTAGGTAATGATGCTTGCGCAGATAATCGGCGATCAGCGCGGACAGCGGGACGTCGTCTTCGACGAGCAGGATTCGGATGGGCATCGCTAAACGAAGGGGCAAACGGGAAGGTGGCGAGCGGTCAGGCCCAGTCCGAGCGCGTCGTAGCCGAAGCGACGTGGATGATACTGCGCAACATTCCAACGGAATGTGGCGAATTCTGAATCGTTCGGTGAGCTTAGCTATGGGGGAATCGCCGCTGCCGGGTGAAACGCGGGGGGGAGCGGGGCAGGGCCGCGCGCGGCCGAAACGGGTCGATGCGAGATCCGGCGCGGCGCTCGCGACGATGCGCGAGCAGGCATCCTTCAGACGAAAACGTTTGCGCCGATGCGCTGTCGCGAACGTCGTTCGCACCGGCCGAACCCAGGCCAGGCAAGGTTAGTCGACATATCATTACAAAATATTACCGACGTCCGGGCATCCTGCTCCCTACAATTCCCGAACCTGACTGACGCGCCTCGCATCGTGCGATCGCCGCTGGTTCCCGAGCGCGTCGACGGCCGGTTTCGACGGCACGTCGCGTCATGCTGCTCGGGTGCGGAACCGGCTGCGCGTGGGTCGAATCGACGCCGCGCCGGCTCCCGACGGGCCCGCAAGCGGACAGTACGAATCATTCACGGGGAAACGAAATGACGCCGTTGCAAGTCGTCCAGCGTCTCGATGCACTCACGCACGCGATCGAAGCCGCGGTGGCGCGTGCCGACTGGAACGAGGCCGTCCGGGCCGCCGAGATGCGTTCGGCGTTTATCGTTGCGCTTGCACCCAATCAACCGGCCGCGGTCGTGTCGGCGCTGATGAAGGTGCAGGAGATGGACGTCAGGATTTCCACGGTCGCGCGCGACACGCTGGAGGCGCTCATCGCGGAGGGCTGGCAAGCGTTGCACGAAACCCGCTTGGCAACGAACGCACTGAGGGCGCAGCAGCGGTTGCCCGATCCGGGCGCGGCGACTACGCGACACTAAGACTCGCTTCCTTCGGTGGTGGAATGAAATTCAAGAAACGCACCGGTCACGTCGATGCAACGCGGTGGTTCGCGGACGGCGACCATGAACGGGTGGAGCGCCGTCACGGCGGGTGGGCGGTCGCGACGCCGGAAGGCTGGCGTTCGGTGAAGCCGGGCGACTGGATCCTGCGCGACGAATGCGGTAACTGCTGGCCGATGGACGACGGCCTCTTCATGCATTGCTACGAACCGGTCGCCGACTGACTCGCCCGCCGGTTCGCCCAACCTATCGACGCTTGCGCGAAAACATCAGCGACTCCGCGTCGTTGAAGCGGATGCGCTGCGGCGCGCCGTAACCGGCTTTCTCCGCGACCCGGATCGACGCGACGTTGGTCGGCGCGATCAGGCACACGCTGCGCTCGAATCGCTGCTGCGCGTCGAGCCATGCGAGCGCGGCCGCGAGCGCCTCGGTCGCATAGCCGTTGCCTTGCGCCCACGTCGCCAGCGCCCAGCCGGCCTCCGGCACGCCGCGAATCGACGGCTCGATGTTGCGGTGGAAATCCGCGAAGCCGAGATCGCCGACATACCGGCCCGACGCTTTTTCCCGAATCGCCCAGTACCCATAGCCGAGCAGCGGCCACAGCCCGCGATACGCGAGCATGCGCATCCACGAGTCGCGCGGCGTGGAAGGCGTGCCGTTGAAGATGTGCGCGACGACGCCGGGCTCCGCCCACATCGCGGCGAGCGCGTCGAAGTCGCCGAGCGGGTGGCCTTCGAGGATCAGGCGTGGCGTGTCGAGAACGGGCGGGGACGAGACGGGTGGCACGGCGCTGATTGTCATCGGGCGTTCCATGAGGAAGGGACGGCGACGCAGGGCGCCGCGCTTGGGTCCCGTACGATACCGCGTAAACGGCGATGCGGACGCAATTCCCCGCCCGCATCGGGGTAGGCATGCGCATCGCGCGGATGGCCGGGGTTCGGCGGTGGCAGGGGTTACTTGCGGCTTTTCAGAAAGGAGCGCCCTTCGGCCGTGATCGACGCGCCGGAGCGCCCGTGCGCGGGATGGCTGACGAACCCGGCGTTGACGAGCTCCCGCGCGATCGACCAGCCGAGCGCCGGCGCGTCGCGGCCGTAGCGAACATCGGCGAGGCGTTCGAGCGCCCAGATCGCGGAGGCCGACAGATTGGGGGTGTTGGGCGTGAGAGTCT
Source organism: Burkholderia sp. AcTa6-5 (assembly GCF_017815075.1). Lineage (NCBI taxonomy): Bacteria > Pseudomonadati > Pseudomonadota > Betaproteobacteria > Burkholderiales > Burkholderiaceae > Burkholderia > Burkholderia sp. AcTa6-5. Next base: position 163,365 of record NZ_JAGIQE010000014.1, read on the forward strand.
CGTTCATCGCTTCCTCGTGAAATGGCGTTTCGGGATGGACGGCGCGTGGCCGCCGGATCGGCGGCGCACGCGTCAGCTTGCTTGCAGCAACGGCAGCAGCGCGTGCAGCGCCGCTTCCTCGTCGGGGCCGGTGGCGAGCACCTGCGCCGACGTGCCGCCGTGAACCTGCAGCGACGCGATCGCGCCGCTGTCTTTTGCGTTGCAGCGGTGCCCGTTCGCGATCAGCTGGATGTCGCTGTCGAAACGGCGTGCCGCGTCGACCGCCGCGTCGCGCGCGGCGCGGCCGCGATTGCGGTTCCATGCGGGGCCGATTTCAACGTACACAACGGTTGCCACGATGCTGGAAAGCCTCCGGACAGGTGGGCGGGGCGGTGCGCGACATGCACGGTGCACGGTTGCGCACGTGTTGCGGACATCGGGCGGCCGGCATGTCACGATTTCCCGCAGGGTCGCGGGGCGCCGGCCGGGCGGATTGCGCGCGCCATTCGGCGCGAACGTGCCGACATCCGCTGCGAAGGCGCATTCAAGTTCGCGGATTGTCGGAAGTGGACGATTATAATGCATCCGCCAGATCATGTGAATTGCATTATAATGCCGTGTGCGCCGATGCCGGCCCGCCGCACTGCCGGCGGAGCGAGTCGCCGCGCCTCCGGGCGCGCAACGTGCTCGCCCGGCATCGTCGATCGACCCGAACCCCTCCCCGAATGGAAGCCGCAATGAACGCCCCTGCCTGCCCGCAATGCGCGATGGAAAACACTTACCCGGACGGCGCGCTGACCGTGTGCGCGGACTGCGGCCATGAATGGTCGGCCGACGCCGGCGCCGAGGCCGGCGACGAACCGGCGGGCGACGTCGTCAAGGACGCGAACGGCAACGTGCTGTCGGACGGCGATTCGGTCGTGCTGATCAAGGACTTGCGCGTGAAGGGTTCGTCGATCACGCTGAAGATGGGCACCAAGGTCAAGAGCATCCGGCTCGTCGGCGGCGATCACGAGGTCGACTGCAAGACCGACATGGGCGGCTTCATGCTGAAGGCGTGCTACCTGAAGAAGGTCTGAGCGCACGGTCCAGGCGACCGTTGCATCCGCGTTTTCATTCGCTGCTTTTTCAGCCGCTGCTTGTCAGCCGATTACCCGCACATGGCCGAGGATCGAACTTCCTACGACGCGTTCGTCAGGTTCCTGGCGACGCCGCTGAACGACGGCCGGCCGTTCGTGCTGGAGACGCAGCACGCGGTCTCGCTGCACTTCGATCATCTCGGCACCCAGAGCTTCATGTCGCTGCGCGATCCGGTGCGGCTCGCGCTCGGCTATACGCGCGTGATGATGGGCTTTCTGCTGTTGCAGCCCGAGCCCGCGCACATCTGCATGCTCGGGCTCGGCGGCGGGTCGCTCGCGAAGTACTGCTACCGCCACCTGCCCGGCACGTCGATCGACGCGGTCGAGATCAATCCGGACGTGATCGCGCTGCGCGACGTGTTCAGGATTCCTGCCGACGACGCGCGCTTTCGCGTGGTATGCGCCGACGGCGCCGATCATCTGGAGCGGGCGGATGTGCGCACGGATGTGATCCTGCACGATGCATTCGTCGCCGACGGCATGCGCGGCCGCTGTACGGGCGGCACATTTCTCGATGCGTGCCGCGCGCGCTTGAGCGAAGCCGGCGTGCTCGCGATCAACTTCATGGACGACGATCCGGCATTGCCGCAGCACCTCGAGCAGTTGCGATCGGTATTCGGCTCGTCGTATGCGCTGGTGCCGTGCGGCGACGACAACAACTTCGTTGCATTCGCATGGAAGGACGGCAGCCGGCTGCCGTCGCTGCGTATCCTGCTGGAGCGGGCGCTTGCGTGCCCGCAGGCGGGAGAACTGAAGCTGGCCGCCACCGCGAGGCGCATGAAGCACGGCGAGGGCATCGATCCGCGACGGCTGGTGTGGCGTGCGCAATCGCACGAACGTTGGGAGATCGGCGCGTGATGGTGACGGAGGTGGCGGCGGCCGTGGCTACCGCGCCGACGCCGCGCGCCTTTGCGGCCGCGCTTACTTCACGCGCTTGCCGATCGCGCTGCGAGTCTTGTACGTGACGCCGTGCCGGTCGAGATATTCGCGGATCAACTGCCGCACGACTTGCGACGGCGTAAGATCCTGCTCCGCGCAGAGCATCTCGAAGGCTTCCTTCTTCGCGGGATCGATCAGGACGGTCAGGCGGGCGGTTTTCGTTTCCATGACGGGGCGAGAGTGATCAGTATGTTAATCAAATTATAATCGATGCGCTGTCGGCTCGAGCTCCGGAAGCGCCCAAGTGCCGCCCGTGGCACACGATCAGCGCTTGGTGCGCAGCAGCGCGAACAGGTCGTCGAGCACCGGCACGATCGCGAGCGTGACGAGTACCGCGGCGAGCGGCACGGTCGATACGTAGCCCACGTGCTTGAAGCCGATGGCGCCGGCCAGGCCGCCGACGAAGAACGACGCGAGCATCGTCGCGTGTATCCTCAGTTTCGAACGGTTGGCGATCACCGCATGCGCGTCGACGTCGATGGCCGACCGATTCCAGTAGAACAGCTTGCCGAGCTCGATGCCGAGATCGGTCACGATGCCGGTGATGTGCGTCGTGCGGATTTCCGCGCCGGACAGCTTCGTGATCGTCGCGTTCTGCAGCCCCATGATGAAGCACAGCAGCGTCACGGTCACCGGCACGAAGAACGTTTCCCACAGCGCGAGATGGCTGCCGAGCAGTCCGAACAGCAACAGCAGCGCGGCCTCGACCAGCAGCGGCAGCATGAACTGGCTGTGCAGCCCGCGGCGGCGCCCCCAGTTGACGAGGATCGCCGAGCAACTGGCGCCGATCAGGAACGACCCCAGCGAACTGATGCCGGCGAGCGCGAGCCGCACGTCGCCGAGCGCCGTCTGGTCGGCGATCGCCGATACGATGCCGCTCATGTGCGACGTGTATTGCTTGACCGCGAGAAAGCCGCCGGCATTGGCCGCGCCGGCGACGAACGCGAGCGAAAACCCGAGCTGGCGGTTCGCGGTCGCGCTGCGGTGTTTTCCCGTCAGGGTTCGAAAGTACTGCGCTGGCATAAGGGCTTCGCTCGATCGTCGCGGATTCGCGGGTACAGGCGGAAAACCGGTGCGGATGGCGTGACGGGCACGCTGCTTGCACCGGATCCCGGGGCTGTCGAATCATGTGATGAACATGATAATGTCATTATCATACTCTGTTGGCAGGATGGTGCTTTCAGTACAATGATGCAACGCGCGGCGGCTGGCGGTTTCGACGCCGCGCGGCGCTCGCTCACTCGCGATTCCCTTCTGCTCACCGCTTCATGACCCCGATCAAGTTCATCCTTCGCTACACGGCGATCCCGTTCACGGCCATCGTCGCCGTGGTGATCTGGACCGTCATACCTTCGTCGAAAGAGATCGATGCGAGACAATATGCGGCGCTGTCGCGCGGGTACGCAAGTTTCCCGCTGCCGTTTCGGCGCGAGATCTCGGACACGATGGAACACGGCACGATCAACGACCGGCGCTACCAGGCGCTCGTGCGCGATTCGCTCGGCAACGGCGTCGCGCTGGACTGGCCGGCATCGGGTGTCGGCGGCGTCGCCGACGAGCGGCAAAAACTGGCCGAACTGATTCAGGCCGATTCGGATCTTCAAAGGCAACGGCAATGAAAACCCTGCTGGTTTCTGTGGCATTCGCGATGATCATCGCGAGCCTGATCTTCGCGCTGTACTTCATGAATCACGATCGCGGCAAATCCAAGCGGATGGCGTGGTCGCTCGCCGCGCGCGTCGGGTTGTCGGTCACGCTGTTTCTGTCGCTGCTGATCGCGTACAAGCTCGGCTGGATCGAACCGACCGGGTTGCCGATCGGGCGGTGACGCGCGGTTGTCGCGCGGGCGGCGGCGCGCGTCGCCGTGAATACCGACCGCGTCGAGTCCTTCGCCGATGATCCAGCCGACCGGATAGCGCGGGTCGAACGAACCGTACGGGTCCCGCGCGATCCGTTGCAGCCGTGTACGGCGGGCGCGCCGCCGCTGCACGGGCTCGGCCGGCCGGACCGGGAAGACCTGCTGCTCAGCGGCTTGCTGCCCGAGTTGCGGCGGCGCGATCTGCTCGATACCGACCATATGGGCGGCGATTTCCGCGCGAATCTGGAACTGCCGGCGTTGCGGCGCGAGGCCGTGGCGGCGTGAACGACGGATGAACCGCGTACCGTGCCGGACGTCGAACGGTACGCGGTTGCGCGCATATCGCGCGATCAGATATCCATCGAAAAAATAACCATTTGGTACACGCTTCGGCGCGCATTACAGTCACGCCTCCTGCCGGCTGCAACGCCGGTCGTTCCGACGTTATTCCAGAAATGCGCCACATGAATCGTTTGATGCGTTCCGGGGGCCGCCGTGTCGCGGCCGCGCTGTTCGTGCTCGGCCTTGCGCCGGTTTCCCGTGCGGCCCAGCCGACGGTGCGCGTCGGCATCGACGCCGAGTCGTATCCGCCGTTCTTTTCGAAGGATGCCTCCGGCAAGTGGAAGGGCTGGGAAATCGACGTGCTCGAGGCCGCGTGCGGCAAGCTGAACGTGCGCTGCGAGCTTACCGACATTGCGTGGGACGGCCTGATTCCGGCGTTGCAGAACCGCAAGATCGACGTGATCTGGTCGTCGATGACGATCACCGGTGAGCGGCAGAAAGCCATCGATTTCAGCCGCGCGTATTACGAATCGCCGACCGTGTTCGTCGGTGCGAAAAGCGACCGGCGCCGCGTCGACTGCGCGGTGCCCGCCACCTTCAAGGGCCGCGTGATCGGCGTCGAGGCCGGCACGAACTTCTCGGCGTTCCTCGATGCCCGCTTCAAGCAGGATGCGCAGATCAAGGCGTTCGACAAGTTCGACAATGCGCTCGCGGATCTGGTGTCCGGTCGCGTCGACTACGTGCAGGAAGGCAAGGGGCTGTTCACGGCGTTCCTCGCGTCGCGCGACGGCAAGGACTTCGAGGTCAAGGCCACGTGCGCGGACAATCCGGTGTTGGGGCTCGGCATCGGCGCGGGTGTGCGGCATGGCGATGCGCTGCGCGGCAAGCTGTCGACCGCGATCGCGCAACTGCAGCAGGACGGCACGTGGGATGCGATCACCGCCCGCTATCCGAACCTGAAAGGCACGATCGAGAAGGGTCGCTGAGCGCATGGCCGGCGACGATTCGCTGCTCGCGTTGCTCGCATTCGGCGACGGCGGTTATGGCCGCGTGTTCGCGGGCGCGTTCGCGCTGACATTCGGCGTCGCGGCGGCATCGTTCTGCACCGGCGTGCTGCTCGGCATCGCCGGCGCGCTCGGCAAGCTGTCGCGATACGCGGCGCTCGTGTGGCTGGCGCGCCTCTACACGACGCTCGTGCGCGCGCTGCCCGAGCTGTTGTGCCTGCTGCTCGCGTTCTACGCGGTCGCACCGGCCATCGAGAACGCGCTGCGCGGCAGCGGCATCGTGTCCGGCGACTTCGCGTTCGATCCGTTCGTCGTCGCCGCGCTGTCGCTCGGTTTCATCCAGGGTGCGTATCTCGCCGACATCTTCCGCGCGGCGCTCGTCAACGTGCCGGTCGGTGAGATCGAAGCAGCGCACGCGTACGGGATGACGCCCTGGCAGACGTTCGCGCGCATCCGGCTCCCCGCCGCCGCGCGGCTCGCGCTGCCGGGCGTCGGCAACGTGTGGCTGAACGCGACCAAGGACGCGTCGTTCATCAGCGTGCTCGGTTCGTTCACGGATCTGCTGAAGGCGAGCCAGCTCGCGGCCGGTGCGACGCGGCACTACGTCTTCTTCTATCTGGTCACGGCCGCACTGTTCCTGCTGCTGAGCATCACGTCGACCGGCATTTTCGCGGCGCTCGAACGGTATGCGAATCGCGGCACGAGGCGCGCGACGACATGATCTTCTCGCTGCCTTTTCTGCTCGACACGGTGATGCCGAAGCTGCTCGCCGCGGTGCCGACCACGCTCGCGCTGACGTTTTTGTCGGGCGCGGCCAGCGTGCTGCTGGGCGTGCCGCTCGCGCTCGCCGCCGGTGCACGCCATCCGCCGCTGCGCTGGTCCGCGCGCGGCTGGCTCATGCTGATCCGCGGCACGCCGCTGCTCGTTCAGCTCTATCTGCTGTACTACGGATTCGGGCAGATCGTTCCGCGCGAATGGATGCGCGACAGCTGGGCGTCGCCGCTGCTGCGCGACGCGTTCTGGTACGCGATCGTCGCGTTGAGCGTGAACGAGAGCGCGTACGTCGCGACGATCCTGCGCGGCGCGATCGCCGGCGTGCCGGCCGGCGAGATCGAGGCCGGCCATGCCTACGGGATGACGCGCATGCAGGTGCTGCGCCGCATCGTCGGGCCGCGTGCATGGCGGCTTGCGCTGCCTGCGCTCACCGGCGAGGCAATCCTGCTGCTGAAATCGACCGTCCTCGCGTCGACCGTGACCGTGTTCGACGTAATGGGCACGGCCAATACGCTGCGCTTCGAGACGTTGCGCGTGTACGAACCGCTGGCCGGCGCGGCGATCGTCTATGTCGTGCTGGTCGCGCTGCTGACCATTCCCGCCGCCCGTCTCGAGAAGCGCATCAATCGCTACCTGACGCGCACGCCCGACGACCGCGTGTCCGCACCGCGCGGCCGCGCGTCGTCGGCCGCGTGGGCGGCACCCAACTGATTTCTTGCCTGGTACCGATTTCGACGATGTCCGATCCTCGCCCCTTGCTGTTTTCCCTGTACGAACAAGCCAGTGTCGGCTGCGGCGGCGCGCCGAGCCTGTGGACCCATCCCGCCGACGAGCGGCTGCGCGCGAATACGCTCCCGTTCTGGTCGAACCTCGCGCGCACGGCCGAGCAGGCCGATCTCGACATGCTGTTCTTCGCGGACGTGCTCGGCCTGTACGACGTCTATGGCGGGTCGGCCGACGCCGCGGTGCAGTGGGCGGTCGAGGCGCCCGCGAACGATCCGATGATGCTGATTCCGGCGCTCGTCGCGCAGACCGAGCGGCTCGCGTTCGGCGTGACGGCGAGCACGACGTACGAGCATCCGTTCGCGCTCGCGCGCCGCTTCAGCACGCTCGATCATCTGAGCAACGGCCGGATCGGCTGGAACATCGTGACGTCCTACCTGACGAGCGCGGCGCGCAACTTCGGGCTCGACCGGATGATCGGCCATGACGAACGCTATGCGCGCGCGGAGGAATTTCTCGACGTCGTCTACAAACTGTGGGAAGGAAGCTGGGCGGACGACGCGGTCGTCGCCGACAAGCACGCGCCGCGCTATGCGCGTGGCGACCGCGTGCGGCCAATCGCGCATGAAGGCAGGCATTACCGCGTGCAGGGGCCGCACGTCTGTGCGCCGTCGCCGCAGCGCTCGCCCGTACTGATCCAGGCCGGCTGGTCGGGGCGCGGGCGCGAGTTCGCGGCGAAGCACGCGGAAGTGGTGTTCGTCGCGAAGTCGAATCCGCACGAGATTCGCGCGGGCCTCGACGAGATTCGCCGGCGCGCGGCCGAGCGCGGCCGCGCGGCGGACGACGTGAAGTCGCTGACGGTGCTGCGGATCGTGACCGCGCGCTCGTCGGGCGACGCGAAGGAGAAATATCACACGCTGCAGCAGCACTATCACCAGCACGCGCAGCTCGTCAGCTATGCAGGCGACACCGGCATCGACATCGACCGCTATGCGGACGACGAACCGCTGACGACGCAGACGGAAGGGCTGACGTCCTACGTGGTGCGGCCGGATGGCAGCGGCAAGCCGCTCACCGCCGGCGACGTGCGGCGCAAGTTCGCGAGCGTCACGCGCGGCACCGACCTGATCCTCGTCGGCTCCCCCGACGAAGTCGCGGACCAGCTCGCCGAGCATGCGCGGCAGTCGACGACGAGCGGCTACATGCTCAATCCGCTGATCAGCCCGGGCACGCTCGACGATTTCGCCGAACTGATCGTGCCGGAACTGAAAAAGCGCGGCCTGTACCGGACGTCGCCGGCGGGCGGCACCTTCCGTTCCCGGCTGAGCGGGCGCGACCGCCTGCCGGACACGGCCCATGGCGCGTCGTTCCGGTTTCCCGTGCCTGAAGCGGGCTGACCAGCCGATCGATACCGGGCGATCCTCAGCGGAGTTGCATGACATGACCGATGACGTACTGTTCCTGCTGCAACCGCATCGTGCCGACCGGAACCGTCCGGCATGAATCGCGCGACGAACGAAACCGTGGACGCGACGCGGCGCGAAGATCGCCCCCGTCGATCGGCGTTGCCGCCCGTCCTGAGCGCCACGGGCATCGCGAAGCGTTTCGACGCGACCGTCGCACTGTCGGCGCTCGACCTGTCGATCGGCGCCGGCGAAGTCGTCGCGTTGATGGGCGCGAACGGCGCGGGCAAGTCGACCTTCGTCAAGATCCTGAGCGGTGCGCTGCACGCGGACGGCGGCACGCTGACGCTGCGCGGCGAACCGTATCGGCCGGCGTCGCCGCACGCGGCCAAGCGGCTCGGTGTCGCGACCGTGCACCAGTCGGTGGCCGATGCAGTCGTGCCGACGCTGTCGATCGCGGACAACCTGCTGCTCGACCGGCTGTGCGATCCGGCGTCGCCGTGGCGCGTGCCGCCGGCAGCTCGCCGCGACGCGGCACGATCGCTCGCCGCGCGGGTCGGGCTCGACGTCGACCTGGCGGCGCCGCTCGCCGCGCTGTCGCTGGCCGACCAGCAACGTGTGACGCTGGCGCGTGCGCTGGCCGGGCAACCGTCGTTGCTGATTCTCGACGAGCCGACCGCGAGCCTGTCCGCGGCGGAGGCCGAGCGGCTGTTCGTGCTGGCGGACGCGTTGCGCCGCGATGGCGTCGCCATCCTGCTGGTATCGCATCGGCTCGGCGATTTGCGCCGCATCGCCGATCGCGCGGCGATCGTCCGCGACGGCCGGATCGTCGCCGATCTGGCCGCGCCGATCGATTTCGACGCCGCGGTGGAAACGATGATCGGGCGGCCCTTGCCGCGTGCGCGTGCAGCAGCGCCGGAGCGTGCCGGGCGGGTCGAATCCGCAGGCGTGGTCGGCTCAGGCTTCAGCGCGCGGCAGGTCCGGCTGACGCCGACCGGCACGCCGTTCGACCTCGACGTGCGGCGCGGCGAGATCGTCGCGATCGCGGGCCCCGTCGGCGGCGGCAAATCGCGCTTCGCGCGGACGATCTTCGGCGCGGTGCGGGCGGCGGCCGGCGAGATGACGCTCGACGGCCGGCCGTGGCGGCCACGTTCGCCGGCGGACGCGATTCGCGCCGGCGTATTCCTGGCCGGCGAGGACCGCTGGCGCACGTCGCTGTTCCCCGACAGCGTCCCGTTCGCATCGATCGCGGGCACGATCGGCTTTCCGTTCCTGTCGCGCTGGTTCGCGAGCGGCGCGGTGCGCCGAGCGCGCGAACGCACGGCCGCCGCGGCGGCGATCGCGCGGTTCGGCATTCGCTGCGAGGGGCCCGACGATCGCGTCGCGCACCTGTCCGGCGGCAACCAGCAGAAGGTCGTGCTCGCGCGCTGGCACGCCGAACCGGCGCGGCTGTTGCTGCTCGACGAGCCGTTCCAGGGCATCGATGCGGGCGCGCGCGCCGATATCGTCGATACGCTGCGGCGTCATGCGCATGAGCGCGCGACGATCGTGTTCGTCAGCGATCTCGAGGAAGCCGCCGAGATCGCCGATCGTATCGTGCGGTTCGATCGCGCGACGCTCGATTGCCAGCCTCCGACTTCTTCCATCGTGCGTGCCTGCTCATGAAACCCGTGACTTCTTCCGCTGACCGTCATGCGGCATCCGTCCAACGTTCGTCGCGCCCCTGGCCGGTCCGTCTCCGCGATGCGCTCGAACGGACCGGCATCCTGCTCGTGCTGGCGATCCTCGCGGTCGTGTTCGCGCGCAAGGAGCCCGCGTTCCTGAACCTCGACAATCTGTTCAGCATCCTGCAGGCGGTGTCGATCGTCGCGTTGCTCGGCATCGGCGTGACGGTCACGCTCGCGGCCGGCGGTTTCGACCTGTCGGTCGGCAGCATGGCCGCGACCGCGCAGATGGCCGCGAGCTACGTGCTGGTCGTCTGGCACGGCAGCGCGTGGGCTGCCGTGATCGCCTGCGTCGCGCTTGGCGTGGCCGCCGGCTTGTTCAACGGCTTGCTGATCACGCGGCTGCGCGTGCCCGACCAGCTCGCGACGCTCGGCACGCTGTTCCTGCTGGCCGGCCTGCAGTTGATTCCGACCGGCGGCCGTTCGCTCGCGACCGGCTCCGTGCTGCCGGACGGCACCGACGCCACCGGCGTGTTCCCCAACGCGTTCCTCGCGCTCGGCCGCCTGCGCGTGTTCGACGTCGTACCGTTGCCGGTGCTGCTGCTGGCGGCCGTGACGGTGCTGGCCTGCATCACGATGGAAGCGACGCGCTGGGGCCGCGTGATCTACGCGATCGGCGGCAACGAAACGGCCGCGCGGCTGGCCGGTGCGCCGGCCGCGCGCTACCGTGTCGCCGCGTACGTCGTGTCGGGCGCGATCGCGTCGCTGGGCGGCGTGCTGATCGCCGCGCGAGTTGGCCGCGGCGACGTGAGTGCGGGCCACTCGCTGCTGCTCGACGCGGTGGCGGCCGCGCTGATCGGTTACGCGGTGTGGGGCGCGAAGCGGCCCAACGTGTTCGGCACGGTCGTCGGCGCGGTGTTCGTCGGCGTGTTGCTCAACGGGCTGACGATGCTGAACGCTCCCTACTATATGCAGGACTTCATCAAGGGCGTGCTCCTCGTGCTCGCCCTCGCGTTTACGTTCGGCATCGGTCGCCGTACGGATGCCCGGGCGTGACGGTGAGGGCGTCAAGACTCGGTTCCTGCGTCCAAGGGGTCGAAGAATCTTCAAGCTGGACCGTTTGTTATCCAAAGTAATATCGATTGCCGAATCGGTCGGTTTGAGTTCGCGTGCCGTGCTGATAGATTGAGCCGATATCGTCCTGTACGGAGACAGACACGCCATGCGCTCGTTGCTTCGCCGAAAGTCGCGCCTCGAACCGAAACTCGGAGCACTCGTATTGGGCGCCGCACTCGCGCTCGGTATGCCCGCGGCACACGCCGGCCCGCTCAAGGGCGCGCCCGCACCGTTCGACAAGGGCGGCGTGAAGATCGCGCTCGTCAACTACCTGTCGACCGGCGATTTCTTCCAGGCCTACGAAGCCGGCGCGCAGAAGCAGGCACGCGCGCTCGGCGTCGATCTGCGCATCTACGAAGGGCGGCAGGACGCGGCCGAACAGCGCGAGCAGATTCAGCAGGCAATCAACATCGGCGTGTCCGCGATCATCGTCAATCACGGCTTGCCGGAATCGTTGAAGGACGTCGTTCAGCGTGCGCTCGACAAAGGCATCAAGGTCGTCGCGTTCGACGTCGATCTCGCCAATCCGAAGGTGCCGCAGATCGAGCAGAACGATCGCGACCTCGCGAACCTGCTGCTCGATCAGGCGGTGAAGGACAACGGCGACGCGTTCTCGGCAGGGTATGTGTACGTGGCCGGATTCGCGCCGCTCGACCGGCGCGATGCCGCGTGGCGCGATTTCAAGCGCGCGCACCCGCAGGTTCGGGAAAAGGCGCGCTGGGGCACCGTCGACAATCCGATCGCGCAGTCGGTCGCGAACCAGGCGGCGGCCGTGTATCGCGCGAATCCGGACATTCGCGTCGTGTTCGCGCCGTACGACGAATTCGCGCGCGGCGCGAAGCTCGCGGCCGACGAGGCCCGGCTGTCGTCGAAGCTGCGCATCTACAGCGCGGACGTGTCGACGGCCGACATCGAGGCCATCCGCGCGCCGAACAGCGCATGGGTCGCGACGGCCGCGACCAATCCGGCGGTCGTCGGCGCGGTGTCGGTGCGGGCCGCGGCGCTGCTGGTCGCCGGGCAAAACCCGGGCGCGCGCATCGCGGTCAAGCCGACGCTGATCACGCGCGACGATCTCGTGAAGAACGACATTCATACCGTGGCCGAACTCGGCGCGAAGTTCCCGGCGTTCCGCACGAGCGACGCGGCGACGGCCGCGTGGATTCCGGCGATCGACTGATCGCTTCGGCGCGCAGCGAACCGATCCGTCGCGTGCGTGCCGCCTGCCCATGACTTGACCATGACGACCCTGAACGACTATCTCGCGCAAAAGCGCGATGCGTGGCACGCGAAGCAGCAGGCCGCTCGCAACGATCCCGATTTCAAGGCGACGCCGCTGAAAGCGACCGTGCGCGCGCTCGGCCGCAGCGGCGTGCGCGAGATCCGGATTCGCGATTTCCAGGTGATCAGCGACAGCCCGCCCGATTTCGCGGGCTACAACCTCGGGCCTGCATCGCCGGAGCTGCAGCTTGGCGTGCTCGGCAGTTGCCTCACGCACATCACGTTGATCCAGGCCGCGGAGCGGGGCTTGAAGATCGACGCAATCGAAGTCGAAGTCACCGGCGACCAGCATCCGCTCGCGCAGCAACCGGGGTTCGAACAGGTGCCGGTATTCCCGCACAACATCCGCTATACGCTGGACATCGTGTCGCCGGAGCCGCCGGAAGCCATTCGTGCATTGCATCAGGCGGTCGAGGAGGTGTGCCCGATCTTCAACCTGCTGAGGCTGCCGCAGCACATCGACGGGGAATTGCGGCATACCGGCGCGTGATGCGATGACGCATTGCTGCTCGGCCAAGTTTGGAAATGAAATAGACGTATTGTGATAAGAATACTTATCCTGATAGTCGTAATGCGAATGCATGACGTTGACGAATTCGCGCCGCCACGCGCCCGACGAGGGCGGTCACGACGCTAGTTGCGCGGTTCCTTCGTCACGTCATGACGATAGGCGCGCGGCGAGCAGCCCACGATGCGTTTGAACGCATGGCCGAACGCGCTATCCGAGTCGTAGCCGAGCCGCTGCGCAATCGCCGAGATCGACGCGTTCGATCTGCGCAGTTCGCGCATCGCCAGCTGGATCCGCCAGCGCAGCACGTATTCGAGCGGCCCGAACCCGAGCCGCCGCTTGAAATGCAGCGCGAACGTCGAACGCGACACGTGGCAGCAGGCCGCCAGCGCGTCGACGGTCCAGCGCCGCTCGGGCGCGGCGTGAATCGCGGCCAGCGCCGCGCTGACGCGCGCATCCGCGAACCCGGCCAGCCACCCGACATCGCTGTTCGCGCCGGCGTCCACATAGCGCCGCAGGATCTGCACCAGCATCATGTGGCCGAGATGCCGAACCATCAGCGACCCGCCCGGCGACGCCGCGCCGAATTCCCGTGCGAGCTGCTGCAGCGACCAGCGCAGCACCACCGCCGGTTCGGAATCGCCGCTGACGACGACCACGGGCGGCAGGCTGCCGAGCAGCAGCGGCATGCCTTCCTCGTACGCGAAGCGGCCGCCGATCAGAAAGCAGTCGGCCGGTTCGCCGTAGTGCGCGATACCGCGTTCGAGATGCCGGTACACGTCGGCGGCCGGCACCGGCGCGACCGACGGATCACTCGCCAGCGAAAATGCCCGCGGCGCGGCGAGCAGGAAGCAGTCCCCCGTGCGCAGCCGGACAGGCGGCCCCGCACCGTCCACGGTCAGCCAGCAACTGCCTTCGACCACCGCGTTGAACTTGATCCCGTCGGGCGGCGGAAGGTCGACCGCCCACGGGCCGCCGGCCCGCAGGCCGGTGAAAAACGAGTCGCGCGTTTCCAGCAGCGACAGCACTTCCGATAGCGGGTCCACGCGCAATCCCCGGACGATCTCGACGAAAAACCGGATTCTATTGCATTCACAGTCCGGATGTGCGGCCGGAGAATGATCTCGTGCAGTGACGCGGCCGACGGGCGGCCGCGCGCATCGAGCATCATTCCAGGAGCTTTCGATGACGAGTAGGCAGCATCCCCTTCATTCCGGATTCGACGCGGGATCGACGGCGACCGACGTACTGGCCGGCCTCGACCTGCACGGCAAGACCGCCATCGTCACGGGCGGCCATTCGGGTCTCGGCCTCGAAACCACGCGGGCACTGGTGCAGGCCGGTGCGCACGTTGTCGTCGGCGCACGGAGCGCCGCGGCCGCGCGCGAAGCGACGCGCGGCATCGCCGGCGTGGAGATCGCGACGCTCGAGCTCGCGGACCCCGCGAGCGTGGCCGCATTCGCCGCGCGGTTCGTCGACGCGCGTCGCGACGTGCATGTCGTCATCAACAGCGCGGGCATCATGGCGTGCCCGGAAACTCGCTTGGGCGACGGCCGGGAAGCGCAGATGGCCGTCAATCACCTCGGTCACTACGCGCTCGTCAACCGGCTGTGGCCGGCGCTCGCGCACGGCGACGGTGCGCGCGTGGTTGCGGTGTCGTCGCTCGGGCACCGGCTGTCGCCGATCCGCTGGGACGATATCGATTTCGCGCGCGGTTACGACAAATGGCTCGCGTACGGGCAGTCGAAAACCGCCAACGCGTTGTTCGCGGTGCAGCTCGACGGGCTCGGCGCGCCGTTCGGGGTTCGCGCGTATTCGCTGCATCCGGGCAAGATCGCGACGCCGCTGCAGCGTCATCTGACGCGCGCGGAAATGATGGCGCAGGGCTGGGTCGACGAGCACGGCGTGCCGATCGATCCGACCTTCAAAACGCCTGCGCAGGGCGCGGCAACCCAGGTATGGGCGGCGACGTCGCCGCGCATTGCCGATCTCGGCGGCGTCTATTGCGAGGATTGCGACGTCGCGATGGTGACGCGCGGCAACGAGGAATCGGGCGTGCGGCCGCATGCGATCGATCCGGAGGACGCGGCGCGGCTGTGGGCGTGGTCCGCCGCGGCGACGGGCGTCGATGCCTTTGCCGTGCGCCGTTGACGCCCACGCATTCGCCGGGCCGGGCGCCGCGCGGGTATCGGCGGCGATTCGATACTCGCGCGCGGCAGTCTATCCGCGCGTCTGTCGCAGCGCGCGCCCCATTTCCGCGATCGGCATCGCGACGATCGAATTCAGCAACCGCATTTCCCCGGCGTCCGGATGCGCGATCTTTCGCACTTCATCGAGCGTCTGCTCGACGTGACGATCGAGCGGTTCGAGAAAGCGCTGCAGTTCGCTGGCGGCCGCTTTCTCCCTGAGCCCGAGCGCCTGGCCGAACGCGACGAGTGCATCCACGCCGATATCGGCGAATCGCGTCGCATTCCCGAGCGGCATCGTCAGCTCGCAGTGCGGCCAGTGATCGCCGCGATGGTCGGGCCGGTGCGTCGGCGTGTGATAAACGACCGTGCTGACGATGTCGTAGAACGGCGCGAGCCGGTAGCCGCGCGCGTCGACGAAGAACGACAGGTTCTTCAGGTGCGCGTCGGCATTGCCGACCACCACGTTGAACACGGTCCAGCGGAACACCGACAGACGCGTGAGCGCGCGCGTGCTGGTGCGGTCGATCGCGCGGGCCAGTTCCTGTGCATTCGCCCGCTGGTACTTGAAACCGCGGTCGTAGTTGAGCAGTTGCATCGCGTCGATCGTATGCACGCGCCCGGCCGGTTCCGACGCGACGTCGCGGTCGAACCGGTCGATCACGTAGCAGGCGGACGGCGCGCGCAGGAAATGCACGTCGGGCACGTCGAGCCCCATCTTTTTCGCGAGCCGCATGCAGAAGAACTCGTTGATCGCCGAATGCGGATAGCCGGCCGCGCGCATGTCGGGTTTGAGCAGGTGCATCGACGGTTCGCTGCCGACCGGCTCGAACAGCGCGTAGTCGGGCGCGTTGCCGCGCAGCACCAGCAGCAGCTTCTGCTGCGCGCCGGCCGCCGACATGCGCTTGGGCGCTCCTGCTCGCCGTCGGCCAGCAGCGTCAGCGCGCCGGCCGATTCGCGGCCGAAGTACGCGAGCAGGCCCCACGCGTCGGCGGCATCGACCTTCGCCTCGCGCGCGAGCGACGTGCGCATGCCTTCCTCGGGCAGCAGGTTGTCGAAGAACCACTGGACCGGGCGATCGGTCGACGTGTCGGTGAACACGTCTGCGCGCAGCGCAAACGCCGGCGACAGCGGATACGCGGCCGGCGACGCGAGCCACTGCGGGGCGTACGCGAACGACCAGATTCCCTTGTCGTCGGTCAGCGTGCCCATGCGCACGCCGTTCGCGGACGCGATCAGCGTTCTAGCCGCCATAGCTGCTCCTGCGGCGTTGCGCGGCCTTCAGCGCGGTGGCTTCGGAGATCTCGATCGACGACTCCGCGTACAGCCGCACGCCGAGCTCGCTCAGCAGCAGCATGACCTTGCCGATTTGCGCGGTCGGTTTGCCGGCTTCCACCTGGCTGATGAATTTCGGCGACAGCCCGGTCGCGTTCGCGAGTTCGTCCCGCGTGAATCCCTGCTGGATTCGCGCCGCGCGAATGAAGTGGGCGAGCGCGCCGATCGTGTCGACGGATTGGGACTCCGACATGACGTTCTCCGTGCTTCGTATCTGATCGGGAACAGTATTGCATAACTCGCGGGGTTGGGCAGCAGTTCGTATTCGTACGGGAACGAACGGATGATCCCGACGGCTCGGATGCCATTTCGTTCCCAATCGGGAACGAAATATCGGGAAAAGGGGCGTAGGACCAGTATTCGTATCCGATCGGATGCGAAGAGAAGGGACGTGGGCGCCTTCGCATGCGCGTCCGACCGGCCACGCCGGATCGTGCGCGCGGCGGATGGCTGCAGGGGCCGCCGGCTTGCCGCCGTCCCGTGCGCGGAGTGGCGACGCGCGATCGTTCCGCGAAGAACGTCCGGACACCGTAGCCGCGGTGGCAAGGTGTGCGCAGCACGCGCCTTTCTACAATTTCCTCCGACGTACTACACGCGTCGCCCCCTCGGGAAAGCAGGCCCGATCCTTGCGCCGCGCTGGCGTCGTCGGCGGCGTTCGCGCCCCGACGCACGCCGATTTGCATGGGAGGGCGCATGGAACCGATGCCGGTCGTACTGCAGTGGCACGACGTTCTGGTCAGGATCGCGCTGGCGCTCGTCGCGGGTGGGTTGATCGGCGTCGATCGCAGCGAATCCGGCAAGACGGCCGGCCTGCGCACGACGATCCTCGTCTGCCTCGCCGCGTGCCTGTCGATGCTGCAGGTCAATGCGCTGCTGCTGCAGGCGGGCAAACCGGAGGGCGCGTTCTCGGTGCTCGACCTGATGCGGCTGCCGCTCGGCATCCTGACCGGGATGGGCTTCATCGGCGGCGGCGCGATTCTTCATCGCGACGGCCTGGTGTCCGGCGTCACCACGGCCGCGACGTTGTGGTTCGTGACGGTCATCGGGCTGTGCATCGGCGGCGGCCAGTTGTCGCTCGGTGCGGTCGGGCTCGTCCTCGCGCTGCTGGTCGTGTGGCCGCTGCGGTTCGTCGAGCAGCGCTTGCGGCGCGTCAGGACCGCGCTCATCACGGTCGAGTATCCGGTGGGCTCGGCTGCGCGCGAACAACTGGCCGCGAAGCTGCGCGACGCGGGATTCACGTGCCGGACAAAAAGCTTTTGCGAAACGGCCGCACGCGCGGTGCGAGAGGAGGAATTATTCGTGCAGTGGCGCGAAGCGACCGGCGCCGACGTGATGCTGAAGCAACTGATGCGGATCGTCGAGTCGGCCGGCCTGACGTCGGTCCGTTGCTCGACGGAGAACTGACGCGCGCGGCCGCCGGAACGCGCGATGCTCGTGCAGCAGGCCGCCGTGGGCGGTTTATCAAGGAGCGAAACATGACACGTGTATCGGAAGTGATGACACGCGACGCCGCGACCGTCGGTCCGACGCAGAGCCTGCGCGAGGCGGCCAAACTGATGAGCGACCTCGACGTCGGTGCGCTGCCCGTCTGCGACGGCACGCGGCTGATCGGCATGCTGACGGACCGGGACATCGTCGTGCGCGCGGTGTCGATGGGCGTGCCGCCGAACGAGTCGATCGAGGGCGTCGTCAGCGGGCCCGCGAACTGGTGTTACGAGGACGACGACATTTCGGCGGTGCAAAAGAAGATGGAAGACGCGCAGATTCGCCGCGTGCCGGTGGTCGACCGGCAGAAGCGGCTGGTCGGCATCGTCGCGCTGGGCGATCTGGCGACCGCCGCGGACGGCGCGATGTCGTCGACGCTCGGCGCGGTATCGGCGCCGTCGCGCCCGGATCGGTGATCGCCATTGCAGACAAGGAGAACGACATGAACGAAGACAGGGAAACGCAGATCCGCGAGCGTGCGTACCGGCTGTGGCAGGCGGACGGCGCGCCCGACGGCCGGGCCGACGAATACTGGCAGCGGGCCGAGCAGCAACTCGATGCCGAGGGCGGCAGCGCGGACGGAAGCGGCGAGCAGGCGGTGGACTCGCCGGTCGATCAGTCCGCGAAGCGCCGCATTCCGGGCGAGCCGCTGCAGGACGTCGATGCGGTGCCGACCGGCGAGGTCGAGCACGAAAGGCGACGCACGCGGTGAAGCGCGGGTAATCGCAAGCCGGAAGGAGAACGAAGATGACGGCGCACGCAGGAGAGAAAGCGGAAAAAACCGGTGACTTTCGATGCGAGAAATGCCACCGGTCGACGCACGTGCAGGCGGGACACCCGATCCCGAAGTGCCCGCACTGCGGTAACGGCACGTACGGCGAGCGTACGCGCGAGCCGGGCAACAAGTAGGCAGGGCGCACGTCGCATCGCGCGTGCCGCGTTGCGTTTTCGCATCGACGCTGCCACGCGCGTTGGGGAGGCTGCGCCGGATGACGCGCCACGTGTAATTTCTTTGGCGGATTCATTCGCTTGGGGTGCGACCGGGCAGTCCGACGACGGCATGTCGCTTGCTGGAAGCGTTGTGGGCCGCCGTGCCACCCATCGCGGCGCGGTGCGGCGCAACGTATTCAGCATCCGCACGGGGAGAAATTCATGACCCGTGACAGTGAACGACAGGACAGCGCGTCGCCCGACGCGGCACGCGAGGCCGCCGACGTACCGAACCGGCGCAACCCGACACCCGGCGGCGAATCGACCGCGCGCCCCGGCATGGGGCGTCGGTCGGTGCGGGGCAGCCATAGTTGGCTGCGCGGCGCGGGGTGCCGCGGCAGGATGCGGGCGGAACCTCCATTGCCACCAGTCGGACGATTCCACGCCCGATCGTCGACGTATGCGCGAGCAGCGATCTTTATCGCCGCAGCAGATAAACGTATCCGAATCGCTTCGTTGACGCACGCCGGCACGGCCTCGTAGATTCGCGTTTTGACCGAATCAGGGCCGTGCCGTGACGACTCCCACCCTCCGCGACGCCGCAACGCTTTCCGCCGGGCATCCCGCCCTGCGGCCGGACGGCGCGGCGCAGCATTTCGACATCGTGCCGTTCGACGCGCCGCTCGGCGCCGAGGTGATCGGCGTCGACCTGTCGCAACCGCTCGACGCCGACGATTTCGCGCGCATCCATCGCGCGCACCTCGATCACCACGTATTGGTGTTTCGCGACCAGCGCATCACGCCGGACGAGCACATCGCGTTCAGCCGCCGCTTCGGCCCGCTGCAGATCCACGTGCTGCACCAGTTCGCGCTGGCCGGCCATCCGGAAGTGCTGATCGTGTCGAACATCGTCGAGAACGGCAAGCCGGTCGGGCTCGGCGATGCCGGCCATTTCTGGCATTCCGACCTGTCGTACAAGGAAAAGCCGAGCCTCGGCTCGCTGCTGCACGCGCAGGAACTGCCGGCCGAAGGCGGCGACACGCTGTTCGCGAACATGCATCTCGCGTGGGACACGCTGCCGGCCCATCTGCGCCGCGCGGTCGAGGGGCGGCGCGCCGAGCATACGTATCTTGCGCGCTACGCGGAATTGCAGGCGCGCAGCCCGTGGCGGCCGAACCTGTCGCCCGAACAGATCGCGCAGGTCGCGGCGGTCGTGCATCCGGTCGTGCGCACGCATCCGGAAACCGGCCGCAAGGCGCTGTTCGTCAGCGAGCATTTCACGACGCGCATCGTCGGGCTGCCCGACGACGAAAGCCGCGCGCTGCTCGACGAACTGTTCGCGCACAGCGTGCGCGCCGAGCACCTGTATCGGCACGCGTGGCGCGACCACGATCTGGTGTTCTGGGACAACCGTTCGCTGATGCATCTCGCCGCCGGTACGCCCGACCACCTGCGCCGCAAGCTGTACCGCACGACGATCGAAGGCGACGCGCCTTTCTGAGCCGCGCGCCGCGTCATTCATTTCCGCCTCATCCCGACCGGAGTTCCGATGTCGTTTTCGTTATTGCCGGCGCGTCGCGCGCTGGCGGCCACGCTCACCGCCGCGCTCGCCTTCGCGGGCGCACTCATCCCGCAAGCCGCGCATGCGGAGGGCCGCATCCGCATCGCCGAGCAGTTCGGCGTCGTCTACCTGATGCTGAACGTCGCGCGCGACCAGCAACTGATCGAGAAGGAAGGGCGCAAGGCCGGCCTCGACATCAAGGTCGACTGGGTGCGGCTGTCGGGCGGCGCGGCCGTGAACGACGCGCTGCTGTCCGGCGCGGTCGACGTCGCAGGCGCGGGCGTCGGCCCGCTGTTGACCGTGTGGGACCGCACGCGCGGCCGGCAGAACGTGAAGGGCGTCGCGTCGCTCGGCAATTTTCCGTACTACCTCGTGAGCAGCAACCCGAACGTGAAGACGATCGCCGACCTGAGCGCGAAGGACCGCATCGCGGTGCCGGCGGTCGGCGTGTCGGTGCAGTCGCGCGTGCTGCAGTACGCGGCCGCGAAGCAGTGGGGCGACAAGCAATTCGACAAGCTCGACGCGCTCACGCAGGCGATTCCGCATCCGGACGCGACGGCCGCGATTCTCGCGAACAGCAACGTGATCACCGGCCACTTCGGCAATCCGCCGTTCCAGGAGCAGGAACTGGCTGGCAACCCGAACGCGCACATCGTGCTGAATTCGTATGACGTGCTCGGCGGCCCGAGCTCCGCGACGGTGCTGTATGCGACCGAGAAATTCCGCGACGACAACCCGAAGACCTATCGCGCGTTCGTTGCCGCGCTCGCCGACGCCGCCCGGCAGATCGCGGCCGATCCCGAGCGCGCGGCCGATACCTATATCCGCGTGAACGGGTCGAAGATCGATCGTGCGCTGCTGCTGAAGATCCTGCGCAATCCGCAGGTGCAGTTCAAGACCGCGCCGCAGAACACGCTGCCGCTCGCGCAGTTCATGCATCGCACCGGCGCGATTCGCAACGAACCGAAGTCGTGGCGCGACTACTTCTTCGACGATCCGGCGACGGCGGGCGGCAGCTGAGCAGCGCCGATGTTCGGGCGCCGCGATCGACGCTTATGCGTCGGTGCGGTTTCGATATGCGCAATCGATGGTTGGTCCGCACGGCGCCTGGCCGTATGTTGATGGTTTTCCCGCAAGAGATTCGATCGTGAACGCCACTTCTCCCCGAACCTGGTTGCCGCCGTATGCGGCACGTGGCGGCGCGTCGCCGGCCGCGCCGGCCGTGGCCGATACGCGTGCCGACGATCGCCCGGCCGCGAACGCCGCGCAGGCCGGCACGCACAGCGAACGTCTGCTGGCGATCGACCAGGTCAGCCTCGAATACCGCAGCGGCGCGCGGATCGTTCGTGCGACGCATCAGGTGAGCTTCGACGTGTACGGCAGCGACCGCTTCGTGCTGCTCGGCCCATCGGGCTGCGGGAAGTCGACGCTGCTGAAGGCGATCGCCGGCTTCATCGAGCCCGTCGCGGGTTCGATCGCGCTCGACGGCCGGCCGGTGCGCGGGCCGGGGCCCGACCGCATCGTCGTGTTCCAGGAATTCGATCAGTTGCCGCCGTGGAAGACGGTCGTCGAGAACGTCGCGTTTCCGTTGCGCGCCGCCGCGAAGCTGTCGCGCGCCGAAGCACGCGAGCGCGCGCTGCACTATCTCGACAAGGTCGGCCTCGGCACGTTTGCCGACGCCTATCCGCATACGTTGTCGGGCGGCATGAAACAGCGCGTCGCGATTGCGCGGGCGCTGGCGATGCAGCCACGCGTGCTGCTGATGGACGAGCCGTTCGCCGCGCTCGATGCGCTCACGCGCCGCAAGATGCAGGCGGAACTGCTGCGGCTGTGGGATGAATTCCGCTTCACGCTGCTGTTCGTCACGCACTCGATCGAGGAGGCGCTCGTGGTCGGCAACCGGATTCTGCTGCTGTCGCCGCACCCGGGCCGCGTGCGCGCGGAACTCAACAGTCACGAGCATTCGCTCGACAACGTCGATACCGGCGACTTCCGCGACAACGTCGCACGGATCCATCGCCTGCTGTTCGACACCGACGCACCGCACGTACCGACGACGGAGGACGCCGCATCATGAGTACGATCGATCCGGCCGTGCCGCCGCTGCCGCCCGTGCGTGCCGAATATACGCGCACGCTCGACACGCTGCCCGACGCCGCGCGCGCGGCACCGGCGCCGGCGCCGCTGCCGCGCCGCATCGCCGGTGCCGCATGGTTTCGCCGCAGCGTCATCGCGCTCGCGCTGATCGCCGCATGGGAGATCGTCGCGCGCATCGTCGCGAACGATCTGCTCGTGCCGACCTTCGGCGCGACGCTGGCCGCGTTCGTGCAGGGCATCGAGTCGGGCGAACTGCTCGTGAAGACCGGCATCTCGATGTCGGTGCTGCTGCGCGGCTATGCGCTGGGCGTGCTGCTGGCGTTCGCGCTGACGTCGCTCGCGGTATCGACGCGCATCGGCCGCGATCTGCTGACGATGCTCACGTCGATGTTCAATCCGCTGCCGTCGATCGCGTTGCTGCCGATCGCGCTGCTGTGGTTCGGGCTCGGCACCGGCAGCCTGCTGTTCGTGCTCGTGCACGCGGTGCTGTGGCCGCTCGCGCTGAGCATCTATACCGGCTTCGTCGGCGTGCCCGCCACGCTCAAAATGGCCGGGCGCAACTACGGGCTCACGGGCCTGCGCCAGATCGCGCTGATCCTCGTGCCGGCCGCGCTGCCGTCGATCCTGTCGGGGCTGCGCGTCGGCTGGGCCTTCGCGTGGCGCACGCTGATCGCCGCCGAGCTCGTGTTCGGCGCGAGCGCGGGGCAGGGCGGCCTCGGCTGGTACATCTTCCAGAACCGCAACGAGCTGTATACGGACCGCGTGTTCGCCGGTCTCGCGGCCGTCATCGTGATCGGGCTGCTGGTCGAGAACCTCGTGTTCGATACGCTCGAGCGCGTGACCGTGCGGCGCTGGGGCATTCAGCACTGACGGCGTCCGTACGCGATCAATCCCGGCGCGGGCATAACGTAAGCTGAAATCGGCTTTTTACGCGCGGCGGGGGCGTCCCTATACTTGCGGACACCGTGTCGCGCGCTGCCGCGACACGCCCCGATCTCCCCGAACAAGGACCTGCCGAATGACTGCCCGTGATGCCGTCGATCCGCGCGACGCATTGCGCGACGCGCTTGCCGCGCTGCCCGATCTCGCGACCGCGATCGGCCAGGACGCCGCGCAACGCGAGGCGCGTCGCGAACTGCCGTTCGAAGGCTTCGCGATCTTCCGGCGCTCGACGCTGGGTGCGCTGCGGATTCCGGTCGCACGCGGCGGCCTCGGCGGCACGCTGGTCGACCTGTTCGAGTCGATCGCGACGCTTGCGGCCGCCGATTCGAATCTCGCGCACGCGCTGCGCATCCACTACGACCAGACCGAGACGCTGCGGCTGTCGCCGCGCACGGCGTTCAACGACGTGCAACTCGAGCGCGTGCTCAGCGGCGCGATCTTCGGCGGCGCGTCGACCGAGCGCGGTACGTCGCGCCCGGGCGAGAACACGACCGTGCTGCGCCGCGACGGCGACCACTACCGCGTGACGGGCCGCAAATACTATTCGACGGGCACCGCGTTTGCCGATTTTGCGCGCATCAACGTGGAGAACGAGCAGGGCGACGCGCTCGCGGTGATCATTCCCGTCGCGCGCGATGGCCTGCAGGTGCTCGACGACTGGGACGGGATGGGCCAGCGCATGACCGCGAGCGGCAGCCTGTTGCTGAACGACGTGCAGGTGTTCGCGGACGAAGTGGCCCCGCGGGACGGGTCGACGCTCGTCGGCCGTCATTGCGGCGCGCTGCGGCAGCTTCATCTCGTCGCGACGGGCGCCGGCATCGTGCGCAACGTGGTGGCCGATGCACGCCGCTACGTGCTCGAGCACGGCCGGCCCGCGCTGCACAGCCCCGCGCCGACCGCGCGCGACGATCATTTTGTTCAGCAGATCGTCGGCGAGCTGTCCGCGCATAGTCACGCGATCGACGCGCTCGTACGAGAAAACGCACGCGCGCTCGACCGCTCCGCCGACGCGATCGAAGCAGGCGCGGCCGATGCGGATGCGCTCGTGCTCGACAGTGCGCTCGCGACCGCGCGCACGCAGCTGATCGTCAGCAAGCTCGCGCTGCATGCGGCCGAGCGGCTGTTCGAAGTGGGCGGCGCATCGGCGACGGCGCGCGAGCACAACTTCGATCGCCACTGGCGCAACCTGCGCACGATCTTCAGCCACAACCCGTTGTTGCACAAGGCGCGCGTGATCGGCGACTACGTATTGAACGGCGTGACGACGCACCTGACCGAAGGGCGCGTGTTCTGACGACGGCAGGCGACTGCTGCTGCGCCGTCGTCAACGCCGCAAGCCGGCTTCGCGCAGCAGCGGCAGCACGCGCTCGCCGAAGAAGTCGAGATCGGGCTTGAAGTCGTAGAAACTCAACTGGATACCGTCGATACCCGCGCGGTGCAGCCGTACGATGGTATCGGCGACTTCTTCCGGCGAGCCGGTGATCGAGATGTTGCCGCCGATCGCGCGCGCGGCGGCTTGCGCCCGCTGCTCGAACCCACCGCGCCACGCATGTGCGTCGCTGTCGAAGCGGTGGAAGCTGCCTTCGTCCGCATGCGCGACGATCGCGTCGCGGTACGCGCGCGCTTCGGCCGCGGTTTCGCGGCAGATCACGAGCGGATTGAGCAGCGTGCGGATCGTGCGGCCGCGCGCGGCGGCGGCCGCCTTCACGCGTGCGGTATGCGCGGGC
The DNA here is from genome assembly GCF_017815075.1 of Burkholderia sp. AcTa6-5. NCBI lineage: Bacteria > Pseudomonadati > Pseudomonadota > Betaproteobacteria > Burkholderiales > Burkholderiaceae > Burkholderia > Burkholderia sp. AcTa6-5. Next base: position 188,295 of record NZ_JAGIQE010000014.1, read on the forward strand.
AGCGCGTCGATCGCGCGTTCGGCGTCGGGGCCGGCCGGGCTCGTGACGAACACGATGTCCGAATAGCGTGCGGCGAACGCGATGCCCGCATCGGAACCCGTCGCGTTGATCAGCAGCGGGCGACCGTAGCGCGGCTTCGGCGTCACGAATGCGCCGCCCAGTCGCCAGCTCGACAGTTCGGGCGTGTAGCTGAAATTATCCGGTTGCGCCCACAACTGCTGGACCGCGTCGAGGAATTCCGCGGCCATCTCGTAGCGCCGGTCGTGTTCGATCCGGTTCCAGCCGAACATCTCGTGTTCGATCGCGCGGTGGCCGGTCACCACGTTGATGCCCCAGCGCCCGCGCGAGATGTGGTCGAGCGTCGCGGTGAACTTCGCGAAATGCAGCGGATGCCACGGCCCGTAGAGTACGTGGCTCGTCGCGACGAGGATGATCCGCTCGGTGCGTGCGGTCAGCGCGGCCAGCGTCATGAACGAGTCGAGCGCGTGGCCGTCGAACACGCCGCCGTAGCCGCCTTTCGGCAGCCACTGCGACAGCGCGAACACGAGATCGAAGCCGAGCGCTTCGGCGCGGGCCACGAGTTCGGCGTTGTAGTCGAACGTCCAGTCGGTCGAGCGCGGCAGCGTCGACGCGCTCCAGCCGCCGGCCTGGATCGGCAGGAACAGCCCGAGCATCAGCGGCTGCGCGAGCGTGCGCGACACGGGGCTGTCGGGGAAATCCGCCGGCGAACGAACGTCGACGAACGGCGACGGCGCGAGCGGGGCGGTGACGGAGCGATCGCTCATCACGGGGTCCTTGCTGAAAGGGGCGACGCACTGCGCGCGGGTGGGCTGCTCGATGCGGCTGATGCGGCGGCAAGCGAAGCGACGCGCGTCATAGCTGGCCCGGCCGCGGGTCCGGCACGAAGCCGTCGCGGTTCGGCATCTGCACGCGCGGCAGCGTACGTGCGTCGAGCCGGGCGTCGCCGGGCACGATGCCGTTCAGGTGGAGGACGTACGCGGTGACCGCATAGACGTCGTCCGTGCTCAGCGATTGCGGCGCGTTGTACGGCATCGCCCGGCGAATGTAGTCGAACAGCGTCGTCGCGTACGGCCAGTAGCTGCCGACCGTCTTCTTGGGTTTCGCGCTCGCGAGCGAGCCGCTGCCGCCGACGAGCGGATCGCCGACGCCACCTTCGCCGCCGGCGCCGTGACACATCGCGCATTTGTAGGCGAACACGTGGCCGCCGCGTGCGACCGTGCCCGCGCCGGGCGGCAAGCCGCTGCCGTCCGGCGCGACGTCGATGTCCCACGCGGCGAGCGCCGCGCGATCGATCGGCTGGCCCAGGCCGAAGCCCCCGCCGAACGCGCTCGTCGTCATTGCGCAGGTTGCCAGCAGGCAAGCGAGCGGCTTACGCATTGCGCACCTCGCCGTCCGTGCCGACGCGCCAGTTCTGGATGCCGTTGTAGTGGTACTGCGAGTTCCGGCCGCGCGCGGCGACGAGCGCGTCACGGGTCGGTTGCACGTAGCCGGTCTCGTCGGTCGCGCGGCTTTGCAGGTCGGCCGGCTCGCCGCGCCACACCCAGTCGGCCTCGAAGCGCGTCAATGCGCGGTCGCGTACGTCGCCGGCGAGCCGGGCGGGCCGCCACGTGCGGCCGCCGTCGGTCGATACGTCGACGGCGCGAATCCGGCCGCGGCCCGACCACGCGTAGCCGCTGATCGGGTAATAGCCTTGCGCGGCGAGCCGATGGCCGGCCGACGGCCGCGTGATGACCGACTTCGCGTCCATCTCGAACACGAACTGGCGCGCGCAGCCGTTGGGCAGCAGATTCGTGTATTTCGACGTTTCCTCGCGCGTCATCTCCGGCGCCCGCACCAGCTTCAGCCGTCGCAGCCACTTGATGTTCGTGTTGCCTTCGAAACCCGGCACGATCAGCCGCACCGGGTAGCCGTTCTCCGGGCGCAGCCGTTCGCCGTTCTGCGCATAGACGACCAGCGCGCGCTCGAGAATCCGGTCGAGCGGCAGGCTGCGCGTCATCGCCGCGCCGTCCGCGCCTTCGGCAAGCAGCCAGCGTGCATCGGCGTCGACGCCCGTTTCATCGAGCAGCGTCGACAGCCGGACGCCGGTCCATTCGCAGCACGACAGCAACCCGTGCGTGAACTGAACCGGCAGCCCGCTCGGGCCGTTCCATTCGCTGCCCGTGTTGCCCGAGCATTCGAGGAAGTGGATCCGCGATTCGGACGGAAAACGCAGCAGGTCGTCGATCGTGAAGACGCGCGGCGCGCGCACGAGGCCGTGCACGACGACGCGATGGCGCTGCGCATCGATGTCCGGCACGCCCGCGTGATGACGCTCGTAGACGAGCCCGTTCGGCGTGATGTCGCCGAACAGGTCGGCGAGCGGCGTCATCGACGAGCCGGAACCGGGCAGCGCAGGCGCGCGGGCGCTGCGGCGAATCACGTCGCGTTCATGCTCCCCTGGCAGGCCGTACGGCGGCGACAGCAGCGGCGCACCGGGCGTGCGCGTCCACGGCGGCACGTCGAGCGGCTGGCTTGCGAGCGCGCCGCCGGCGGGCAGCATCGCGGCAGCCCAGCCGCCGGCGAGCTGGCGCAGCGCCGCGCGCCGGCCGCTGCGCGGCGCACGGGGAGAAAAACGGGAATCGGTCATGGTCGAACGCGTGTTGCGCGCGGGAATCGCGCGCAGGGAAACGATCATTCTCGGCAACCGGGCGCGGCGCGGCAAACAACGATTCCCGCTTTGCTTATCGCGCCTGTCGTGCTTGTTGCGCCACGCCCGATGCGCGTGCCGTCAGAACTTCACGCGCAGCCCGCTGACGAACGCGAGCTGACGATTCGTCGACGACGCGCTGCCGATGTTCGAGATCGCCGCGATCTTGCGGTAGCCGCCCGACGTCGAGGTGCTCGCATCGCCGGCCGCGAGCTGGTAGATGCCCGACACGTAGATATCGGTGCGCTTCGACAACGCATAGTCGAACCCGAGCGTGAACTGGTGCCAGCGCGGCTTCAGCGTCTGGCCGCTCGTGCCCGGCAGGCCGCTCGCGCGCCCGTCGGTGAACGTATAGACCCCGATCAGCGTGGCCGCAGGCGTGAGCTGGTAGCGTGCGTTCACGTCGTAGTTGTTGAACTTGCGCGACGAACCGTCGAGATAATTGAGCTGCGTGTGGCTCCACGCGAAGCCGAGCGTCGCGCGGCCGAGCACGTAGTTCGCGCCTGCCGCGCCGATCTGCTGCTTCAGTACGCCGCCGTTCAGCCCGTAGAAGAACGCGCCGCTGTAGTCGTTGCCGGTGGTCGAGGTCGCGCCGCCCACCGCGCCGCTCGTATTCGATGCTGCATTCGGGTGATTGAACCGCACATAGCCGCCGCCGATCGACAGCGGGCCGTTCACGTAGTTCGCCGATGCGCCCCACGCGCTGTTGTTCGAGAATCCGGTGCCTGCGCCGCCATTGGCCTGGTTGCTGAACGCATAGAGCAGGTCGGCCGTGAAGCCGGCGATTGCGTCGCTGCGGAACTTCACCGCGTTGTTCAGCCGGAAGCTCTGGTTCAGGTTGTCGTTGTCGCCCACGTGCGTGGCCGGCGACCAGAAACCGGCCCCCGAGTACGGCGCGACGAGATCGGTGATCGGCTCGTACTGACGACCGAACGTCAACGTGCCGAGCCCTTTCTTGCCGAGGCCCACGTACGCGGACCGGCCGAACAGCCGGCCGCCCTGGCCGAGCCCGCCGTCGCTCGGCCGGAACCCGCTTTCCAGCGTGAAGACCGCCTGCAGGCCGCCGCCGAGATCCTCCGCGCCTTTCAGGCCCCAGCGGCTGCCGCTCAGCTTGCCGCTCGTCTGCTGGACGTTGCTCGCGCCGCCCTGGTTGTTCGTATACGCGATGCCGGCGTCGACGACCCCGTACAACGTCACCGAACTCTGCGCATGCGCGCCGACCGAACCGATCGAAACCAAACCCAGCACTACCGTTTTTTTGATCATGACCAACCTCTGTTTTTTGTCAGTACGTTTGCGAGGATCACGATGCTATTGACGACGGACGCGCCGATGAACGGCCGATCCGTGGTTTGTAAATCGCTGCGCGGCCGATTTGTAATGTGCATTGCCGTCGGCCCGGCAGGTGTGCCGCGATTGCGTCCGGCACGCCTGTTGCGGCGAACGCATCGTGCGGACCGCGAACGTCGTCCGCCGAAAACCCGTGGACGCGGTCATATCGATCGATGAAATCGTTCGATATCCGTAGTGCTCGTCGTTCGCATGACGATGCGTTTATGCAACGGCCCACTGGGCGAAGACGGGCCGATGCGCTATGCGCGTTCGCATATCGATTCCGCAAAACGTTGGTAGGGCCGGGCGAGGCGCGACGGTAGAGTCTGGCATCCGGCCGCTGGCCGGCATGCGTCGGGAACGGCAGCGCGCACGGATACGCGCGCTTACCGATGGGACGCCCAACGAGAAAGGAGCCATTCGACATGAGTCGCGATGTACTGTTTCTGCTGGAACCGGGCTTTGCCGATCCGAAGCATCCGGGCCAGCGATTCGTCTGTCCGCATGGACTGCCGATCGAAGGGCTGCTCGCGAGCGCGCCCGATCGCGCCGCGCGTCTCGACGTGAAGCGCGTCGGCTTCGAGCGGCCGCGGCCCGCGGTGATCGACGCGCTCGACGATGCGCACCAGGGCCTGCCGGTGCTCGTGCTGGGCCGCGACCAGCCCGCGCCGGACGACGCGCAGACGCTCGGCGACGTGCGCTTCGTCACCGATGCGCGCCGCATCCTCGAACTGCTGGCCGAGCGCCACGGCTTTCCGGCGCTGCATTGACGCGGCGGTTTCGCTTTCCATCCGGTTCCATCCGATCGAACAGGAGCATCCGATGTCGTCAATGTCGGCGGTACGTCGCCGCCTGCTGCTCGCCGGCGCCGCAGTCGCGGCGCATCCATTGGCCGCGTTCGCCGCGCCGGCCGCCGATGCCGATCTGGCCGACACGACGTTGCGCGTCGCGACCTACAAGGGCGGCTGGCGCGCGCTGCTGCAGGCGGCCGGGCTCGACAACACGCCGTACCGGATCGACTGGCGCGAACTGAACAACGGCGTGCTGCATATCGAGGCGCTCAACGCGGATGCGCTCGATATCGGTTCGGGTAGCGAAATTCCCGCCGTGTTCGCCGCGCGGCAGAAAGCCAATGTGAAGTTCATCTCGCGCGTGCGCGAAGACCTGAACAACCAGGTCACGCTCGCGCGCAAGGACACGCCGATCCGCAGCATCGCGGATTTGAAGGGCAAGCGTGTCGGCTACGTGCGCGCGACGACGTCGCACTATTTCCTGTATCGACAGCTGGCGGAAGCCGGCCTGAGCTTCGACGACATCCAGCCGATCAACCTGTCGCCGACCGACGGGTTGTCCGCGTACGATCGCGGCGACATCGACGCATGGGCGATCTACGGCTACAACGGCCAGCTTGCGCGCAACCGCTACGGCGCCCGCGTACTGAAGACGGGGAAGGGCTATCTGTCGGGCAATTTTCCGGTGTATGCGAATCCGCGCACGCTCGACGATGTGCGTCGCCGCGCGGCGACCGGCGATTTGCTGCTGCGGTTCCGACGTGCGTATGCGTGGGCGAACGGGCATTTCCGCGACTATGCGCTCGCGCAGAATCACGAGACGCGTGTGCCGGTTGTGGATCTCGTCTCGATGTTCGATCAGCGCAGCGAAGACTACGCGCTGCTGCCGGTGACGCCCGACGTGATCGCGCAGCATCAGCAGGTCGCGGACGTGTTTGCGCGCATCGGCGTGCTGGACGGGCCGGCGCGTGTCGCGCCGTTGTGGGATACGTCGTTCAATCCGGTGGCGGCGGCGGGGGGCTGACCGCAAGAACACACAGTTCACCGACCGCCTGCACATGCAGGCGATCGGTCGGCACTTCCCGTCATTCACCCCGGCGCCGCGTGATCACGACCGAATCGCTTTCCTCCGAAGCGAAGTCCCGTCACGCGACCTCTGGCGTTCGACGTATCCACACAAGCGCCGTCAATTCACCCCGACAGCACTCCACGCGCGCGCGACCGTCGCGCTTTCCGCCGAGTTCGCGCCGTACAGGTCGTTGGCCGCCTGGATCGACGCACGCCGCGCGTTCGGGTAGCTCGAATTGGCGTTCAGGTACACGGTGAGCGTCCGGTACCAGATCTTGCCGGCCTTGTCGCGACCCAGCCCGCTGAACGTCGTGTCGCCGTTGCAGACCAGTTGCGCTCTCGACAGGCCGGTGTCGGTCGACGGCACCGACGGCCCTTCCGACAGCAGGTAGAAGAAGCGGTTGCCGACTCCCGACGTGAAATGCGGATCGTGGCGCGGATTCGACCACGAGAAGCCGCCGGACGGGTAGCAGCTGAACGACCGGCCGTCGAGATCCTGCTTGTACATCTTGCGCAGGCCGCCGCTCACCACGCGCGCGCCGATCACGTAGTTGCCGGGATCGTTCGGGTTGTTCGCGTAGAACTTCACGAGCGTGCCGAAAATGTCGGACGTCGCCTCGTTCAGGCCGCCCGCGTCACCCGAATAGTTCAGGTTGGCGGTGGCCTCGGTCACGCCGTGACTCATCTCGTGCCCGGCGACGTCGACCGACACCACGGGCTTCGGCAGGCGCGTGCCCGGCTCGCCGTCTCCGTACGCCATCACGCGCGACGACAGCCATGCCGCGTTCGCGCCGGTCGTGCCGCTGCCGGTATTGAACACCACGTGCGCGTAGCTTCTCACGCCGCGACCGTCGTTGAAGATGCCGTTGCGATTGTGCGTGGTCTTGTAGTAGTCCCAAGTCAACGCGAGCCCGTAGTCGATGTCTGCCGCGACGGTCTGCCGATCGGTGGTCGTGTTGTTGCCCCACACGTTCGTGCTGCTCGTGAAGATCGGCAGGTCGGTCGCTTGCTCGACCTCGTCCGAGCTCAGGCCGCGACCATCGTAGACCGAGCCGCCGCCGCGGCCCGGATCGAGCATCCGGTATGCGTTCGTGCCGGTCTGGTCCGTCGTGAGCGTCAGGTTGCCGTAGTACAGCGAGCGGCCGGTGCCGGTCGCGGCGGCGGTCTTGATCAGGTCCTGTGCGTCGAGCACGGCGCCGGTGCGGGCGTCGACGTAGTACAGCACGGCGTCGCCGTGCGTGTCGGTCGACTTGCCGTAGACGCGTACCGCATAGGCCAGCGTCGGCGTGACGTCGCGGGCGAACACGACGAGTTCCGGCTCGTCGACGCGGCGCACGTCCGAGTTGAAGCGCGCGGCCGCGATGTGTCTGGCCCGCGTCGCACCGACGTCGGGTGCGTTGCGTACCACGGCGCGGTTCCCGACCTTGCCGATCGTGCCGGCGAGGTTGATCGGTGCGAGCTGCGTTACGCTGGCTTGCTTCAACTGCCCGTTGCTCGAGTGGACGACCACGTCGCCGCCTATCACGGGCAGGCCCGCGTGGAAGCGATCGAAGCGCACGTGCTCGGTGCCGTCGGGATCGACGATCACGTCACGCACCTGGAACTGGTCGCCGTCGGTTGGGGCGCCTGCTTGTGGCCCCGCGAACTTCAACGTGCGTGCCGTGCCGCTGGCCGCCACGCTGAAGGCGGTCGGGTTCTGCTGGATCAGTTGCAGCGCCTTGTCGACCGCGGCCGGCTGGTCGCCGGCCTGGGCAAAAGCGCTGAGACTCGCGACGGTAATCGCGGTGATGGGCAGCAGTCGAGACAGTTTCTTCATGTAATTCCCCAAGTTATGAGTGGGTTTGTTCGAGGAATGCATCAAGTGATGACTTTTAAACAAGACATGTCGCGAACAGCAGGGGGATGCTAGGAGGTCGTTTTTATAATTACAAGATATTTTCTTTATGATTAATTTCTCATGTCGTTGCCGTTAACCAAGTCGGGATTTGGTGAGGAATATGAAATGATCGTGTCGGGTGAGCTGGACGCAACGGGGCGGCGTATCGGTGGCGGATGGCGGCGACGGATGACGATCCCCGGACTGGGGCAGGGCATGTAAGGCGGACAGAGTGGTGCGAGGTCGAATTGAAGGCGCGATCTGAATTCGTTTATTAAATATTGATTTCGACTGTTGCTGATTCGAATGTGATCTGGCCTCGAAATGACCCGAAGAAGTCAGGCATGTCAAGTTTTTAGAAGGCCAGCAATTGGAATTCGCGGGATTTTTCCATTAGCATGGTCGGAGCGACATTGCGACACCATTTATTGAAAATTTCATGCATGAAATTCAATGTTGTTGCACACTGGGGGGCACCATGCATCAATCGGGCTTGTCATCTGCAAAAGACAAGGTGCACGCACATAGCACCTCGGCCAACAGTCGTACGCTAGCCTCAATTCAAGCGGGTATCGAAGATTTAGTACAAAAACTCGTCGGGCGTCGCCCTACGGGGCTGGCCGACAGCCTCGCCGACCTTGGGTTAGACTCCATCGGACGCCTCAGCCTCGCTTCGCAAATCGAAACTATTTTTGCCGTTTCGCTTCCGTCGACCCTACTGCAAAATGCGACGTCGCTTGCCGACGTGGCAGCGTTGGTCTTGCAACAGACCTCAATTGCAACGGATCGCCCGCTGCCTACTCGATACGTCGCGCTGCGTGAATGGACCGTACCTGCACCGGTTTTCTGTATCGGTGGGGCAGGCGGTAGCGTCGGATATCTTGGCCAGCTCGATGCCGCGCTCGGTTCCGGACGCCCGTTCGTGGCTCTCCAAGCGCCCGGTATTGACCGAGACGACGCTCCGCTTGGCTCCATCGAGGAACTTGCGACCTGGTATTTGCGGACACTACGTGCACTTCAGCCAGTTGGACCTTATCTGTTGGCAGGGCATTCGTTCGGTGGAGTGGTCGCGTACGAAATGGCCCAGCAACTCACTGCCTGCGGTGAAATCGTCGCCGCATTGTTATTGATCGATACCCCTTGGGTCGAATACAACGGCCCCGCAAGCTGCCCGGAATCGGACTTGATACGCTACGAGCTCGAGACGCTCCGAAAGCGTCTTGGAGAGCCGACCATGAATTGGCCGGCAATTGGGGTTGTCCGGCTCGCCGCAGTCTATCAAACCAACATTCGTGCTTTGGAGCGCTACGAACCCAAACACTACGGTGGCCCCGTGACGGTGTTCCGAGCACAAGATGGATTTCCGCCGGACGCAATGCATCCGGCACGTCATCTACATCTCACCTTCAACACATCATTGCCCGGCTGGAATACCGTGTGTCCGGATTTACGTGTCATCGAGGTACCCGGCGATCATTTTACTGTCGTTCTCGAGCCCAATGTGCAGGTTCTCGCCAGGTCGATGCATCATGTCCTCGAAATTCAGGCGACGTTCAAGATTGCGCTCGACCGATTGCGGCCGATACATCGTCCTGCGCCATCTGATCGGGCGTTTGAATCAAAACCCAATCCTGTTCTTCGAGTTTACCATCCGGATTTCATCCGCGACCCGTATCCGTTCTTGCATCAGTTGCGCGCACTGAATCCAGTCCACTATGACCAGAGTTCAGGCTGGTGGCTTACAAGATATGATGATGTGGTTTCGGCGTTAAAGGATCGGCGGCTGTCTGCCGATCCGGCCAAACTGGCTGCGATTAATTCGCATAGCGGAACGCCTACCTGGTGCGCTCATCAACAAATGCAGCCGCTTGCCAAAGTTTATAATAGCTTCATGCTGTTTCAAGATCCGCCTCGCCACGAACTGCTGCGTCGATTATTCATGCCGGCATTGGCAGTCAATCGGTGGGAATCTTACATCGACACCCTCGTCAATGAATTGCTGGATGCGATCCGCAACCGACCCGTCGCCGATCTGGTGCAGGATTTCGCACAGCCATTGACAGTCCGCGTCGCAAGCGCCGTGCTGGGCTTACCCTCCGAGGACGCGGACCAACTGCTAGCATGGGGCAGGGATCTCGCGTTGGGCCTGGACCTGGCTGTCACACCGGAAGAAATGCAGCGCGTCAACCGCAGCGCCGAAGCATGGCTGGACTATCTTCAACAAACAATGACGTCGTGGCACAACGATAGGAGGGCCGCCCCAGAGTGGTTAACCACCGTGCTTGATCCTGACGAACTCGCCGCCGCCTATGCGATGGTGTTCATGGCTGCGTTCGAAACGACACTCAGCATGGTTGGCAACAGTGCCCTCGCACTTTCCGCGCATCCGACGCAACTCGAACACTTGAGGAAGACACCGGCACTGGTCGACAACGCAGTGGAGGAGCTACTCCGATTTGACGGTGCCATCCGGTGTGGGCTTCGTTGTGCGACGGAGGATTTCGAAATCGGTGAGCGCCCAATCGCACAGGGCGACCTCGTGCTGCTCATGTTCTGCGCCGCCAACCGTGATCCGGCGCGCTTTCCGCACCCCGATCGCTTGGACTTCACGCGCCCCAATGCACGTCATCATGTTGCATTTTCGCATGGACTACATTACTGCCTGGGCGCCCAGCTCGCCCGGCTCGAATTACGTTCCGTCGTGCGAGCGCTTTCTCAAAGACCTTACTCCGTCGTGTCAACCTCGGATGGCCCCGCTTGGCGGCATAGTGCCGTGTTTCGGACGCTAACCCAATTGTCGGTTGCGTGGCACAAGTCAAGCGCGAGCGCGGCCGAATGAGATCGCCAGGACTCGCGGCGATTGCGAAGCGGGATGATCGTCAGCCTGGCACGGTTCGCGAGTGACTTGGGGCGTGTAGGGGACGCTTCAGAAAACGGAAAATAATGCACGTTTAGCCCGAGCTACTGATGGGGCGAGCCGGTGAGTCAAGTCGAAGGCGGCGCGGGCAGCGTACGTGCTGGTCCCAGGGGCGCCGCCGACTAGTTGTGGTCGTCGGGTACGAATGGAATGACGCCCTGGCGGAAAGCGGGTGCTCGACGCGGCCGAGGCTGGCCTGATCGTGCTGCCGGAACATGATTACCAGGTGCTGCGTCGCTGGGGCGACGATCAGTACGGGTTTTGACACCATCGAAGCCCAGAGGGCTGTCACGAGGGCCATAGTGGCGACCCGCCCTTCATAAAATCGGCGGTCCTCATGGCTTGCGTATTTCGAGCATTCTGATTTATTCGCCCCCCCGACTCGATAAATTCGAGATAAGCGTGCGCGACGCCCGGTTAGAATCGCCGCGTCTACCTATGAGCACGGTACCGATTGACAGATCGGCGTGACCATCTGAAAAGCGTATGGCCATCGAACCCGAGGATCTTCTACCGCATTTTGAGCGTGAGTTGGGTCTGCTGCGCCGCTCGACGCGCGCATTTGCCGAGCTTTACCCCAAAATCGCAGCTCGCCTTGCAATGTCCGGTGAGCACTCGGATGATCCACATGTCGAACGGCTGCTGCAATCGTTCGCGTTGATGTGCGCTCGGCACGACATCCGACTCGAAGATGAGGTGCCGGAGTTTACTCACGCGTTGATTGACTCAATCCACGGAGCGTTCCTGCGGCCGTTTCCGTCTTGTGCAATGGCCCAATTCCACGTGGATCGAGCCAGCAAGCAAGCCGAGCCGCGGCTTGTTCCACGCGGCACGCAACTGGTGGCGCCGAATAGCCGTCAGGTGTTCCGCACCGCCGCCGACGTCACGTTGGTGCCGTTGACGGTCTCCGGTGTACGTTACGCGACGTCGACCGTCGCGCCGATGCAAACCACACTGCCGCCCGACACGACGGGGATTTTGTCTTTCACCCTTGAGTTTACATCGCCGTCAACCCAGTTCTCGGATGCTCCGGACATGCTGCGGCTGCACTTGGCGGGGGAGAGGGAGGTGGTGGCCGCGCTCGCCGACGGCGTGCTGTTGCACGCCACGCGTGCCTTTGTTGAATTGGACGGCAACGGGCGCTGGCGTCGGGTGGACATGCCGCTGGCGGCCGCAGGTTTCGACGATGCCGACGCGCTGCTTCCGCCGCCTCGCCACAACACGATTGCTCCGTTTCATCTGCTGATGGAGTACGGCGCGTTTCCCGCGCGCTTTGACAACCTCGATCTGAATTTGGCGCGGTTGAAACGGTTGGCGGTTGGCGCGCGCCGGATCACTTTGCATTTGGCCCTTGCCGGCATCCATCCGGACTCACGTCGCGCTCAACGGCTGGGCGCGGCGTCGGCCGACAATCTCCGGCTTTTTTGCACACCAGTAGTCAACTTGTTCTCGAGCAATGCGGAGCCGATCGAAACGAAGGCCGGGCAAGCGTACTATCCGCTGAAACCGTTTTCGCTCAAGACCGCAGCCACGAGCGAGGTGTGGTCAGTTGATCAGGTTCGCATAACGACCGCCCGGGGCACCGCGATTTTGCCGCCTTTCGAATCGCTGCAGCACGCGTTTGACGCAGCGCCAGGCCTGTATTGGGTTGTTTTGCGCGACGAAGCCCGGCGCGCGCCGAGGCAGCCGTCCGAGCCCGCCAAGCCGGGACAGGAAGCGCTGCGCGGACAGGCAACTGGAGCGCGCGCAGACGGGTTGCGTGGCTTGGAACTCGCACTTGTGAATGCTCGCGGTGAGCCCGTTGATCCGGCCGCTCAGCGCCAACTCGACATCGTGCTGTCTTGCACAAATGGCAACCTGGCGGACATACGCGAACACCAGTTGGCCGTGCGTGACGGGGACTCCGGCGACGAAATCGAGCTATTGGCGCAGCCCAGCGCGAGTCCCGCGCCGGTTCTTCGCCGCGGCGAGCTGTGGGAATTGCTGTCGTGGCTGGTTCCGCAGGCAGTGCGGCTGAACGCCGAAGGCCTCAATGAATTCAAGCAGCTGTGCACCCGCTTCGGCAAGTTTGCCCCCGACGCCGGGCGGCGTTTCGACGCGCTCGTATCCCTGTCGACTGAACGGGCGCGGCGCTGGATGCCAGGCAAGCCGGCTTCAGCGTTCGTCCAAGGATTGGAGATCCGGCTCGTGATTGACGAGCCGCGTTTCGTCCAATTCAGTCTCGCCGGATTGGGGCGCGTGATGGATCGACTATTTTCCCCGTACGTTCCTGTCACCAGCTTCGTGCAAATCGTCTTGGTCTCGGCGGAGACCGGTGCGGTATTGCGACGCGGTAAACCCTGCGCCGGCACCCAACCACTTATTTGATTGGCGGGTGGAAAGGGTATCGCCAGGGAAATTGCAAAGGAATTTCAGGTATCTTTCGCTGGCAAACGTTTTGTCCTACAGTAGCGGGGCCTCAAGTTGGTGAGCCAATTGGGGACAGAACCTGAGACGAAAATAAAGGGAATTCAAATGAGTTTCGCCCCGAATGGCGGTATTCCGGCTGGTTCCGGCGGGAATCTGTTCGGCTCGCTGAGCGCGCTCGGCGGCCTTGCCGGGCCGGTTGCGTCCACGGTAGCAGGCCAGATTGGCCCGCTCGCCGGCGTCGCAAGTCATATCGACACCGTGCAACGCGCCGTCCAGCTCGCGCAGACCGGTTTCTCGCTGATGAACAAGACGCCGGCCGCGATTGCGGACGCGCTCAACAATGCGGCCGGCGGCGTTGCTCGACTGACTCAGCTAAATCGATACGTGACCATCGATTCGCCGCTCGGTCCGGACGTGCTGCTGGTCAGCACCGCGGTTATCGACGAACACGTCAATCGGTTGCCGGAGATCCACCTGGATTTGCTGTCACACCAGCATGATCTGGTGCCCGACCAACTGATCGGGCAACCGATCAAGGTCCGATTCGACCAGAGCGCACGGCAGTCCACGCTTGAGCGCATCGTGTCGTCAGGCGCCACCGACAGCATCCGTTACTTCGACGGCTATGTCACGTCGTTCGATCGGGCGGGCAATCCGGGCAAGGTGACGCAATATCAAATGACCGTGGCGCCGTGGTTCTGGTTTCTGACGCGCTCGACCGACTGCCGGATTTTCCAGAACAAGACCGCGCAGGATATCCTCACCGAGATTTTCCAGGATCACGGGTTCACCGATTTCGAATTCGACATCCGGACTGCGCAGAAGCCGCTCGAATATATCGTGATGTATCAGGAGTCGTATTACAACTTCTGCGCGCGGCTGATGGAGCAGGAAGGCCTGATCTGGACGCACCGCTACGAAAAGGAAAAGCACTTCCTTGTCGTTGGCGATACGAATTTCGTTTTCCGTCCGATCGACGGGCTGGCCAATTTGCCGTATGCCGCTACTGCGGCGAGTGAAGACAACGGCATCGACCAGTTGCATGAAGGTCGGCGCTTCGGCGTCGGCAAGATCGCCTTTCGCGACTTCAATCACCAGAACCCATCGTCGCCGCTGATGCTGGTGCAGGCCGAGCCGGAGAATCTCCGGCATGCGGGGCTCGAGACAACGGAGCGTTTCGAACACCAGTCGTTGTTCGATCACGGCGATGACGGCGACCGTTACGCTCGCATTGCGATGCAAGCAGAAGAAGCAAGCGCGCATCGGTATACGGGCAGCGGCTATGCGTGGCGGATGACCACTGCAGGCAGCGTGACGGTGATGAACCATCCGGTCATGGCCAACAATCAGGAATACGCCATCCTGCATGTTCGTCACGAGGCCGTGAACGATTACACGGAACACAACGCAAAGCTGCCGTACCGCAATACATTTTCTCTGCTCCCGAAGAAGTTTCCGTATCGTTCACCCAGAAATACGCCGAAGCCCGTCATTCATGGCACGCAGTCGGCAATCGTGGTCGGCCCAAAGGGCGAAGAAATTCACACGAACGGCAGTGCCGTGAAGGTGCACTTCCTGTGGGATCGCCGCGGCAAGTTGGACGGCTCGGATTCGATGTGGATCCGCGTGTCCCAACCGTGGGCGGGTGACGGGTGGGGGGCGGCCGCCATCCCGCGGATCAATCAGGAGGTCCTGGTCGCGTTTAATCAAGGGGATCCCGACAATCCGGTCATTGTGGGCCGCGTCTACAACGGCCAGCAGGGCAACCCTTATCACGGTGCTGCCGGACAGACGATGGGGATCAAGAGCCAGACCCACAAGGGCGCGGGCTCAAACGAATTGCGATTCTCCGACGTGAACGGCGCACAAGAAGTCTTTCTGCACGCGCAGAAGGATATGAACACGGTCATCAAGGATTCGGAAACGCACACGGTCGAAGCCGGCGGTCGCACGGTGTCGCTGCTCAAGGGCAGCGAGACGAAGCAGATCGCGCAGGGCGGACTGAAGGAAACCATCGCGTTGACGCGCGACACCACGGCGAACGTGATCAATACGAAGGCCATCGCGAGCAAGGCCGGGCCCGGCATGCAAAGCCATCAGGCGAGCGACGGCATCGAGCATCGTGTCGGCGATGGCGTCGTGACAATGACGCCGGACAGCATCAAGCTGACCTTCGGTCCGTCAACGATCGTCATCAACGCGAACGGGATCTATCTCGACGGGCCGGTCATCCACCTGAATCGCGGCAGTGCGCAATCCGCGGAACAGGCGCTCGCGCTCGAGTGGGCGGCAGAGCAGGCGACGATCGCGAAGGGGCTGGCGAGCCCCGACCCGGCGACGCGCGCGGCGGCGGCCAAGCTGGCGAGCTCGCTGAAGGCGCAGCAACTTGCGAAACTCGCGGATCACGTGTATCACCCGAACGATCCGCCGCCGACCGGGTGGAAGATGGCGACCAACGATCCGGAAGCATTGAAGGCGTTCGGCCTCAAGCCGAGCGATTTCGAGAAAAGCGGTAGCAACTTCGGGTCGCAGATGTATATCCCGGATCCGAATGTCTTCGGCGACAGCATGAAGCCGACGGTAGCGTTCAAGGGCACCCAGCAGCTCTTCGGCGAAGACATGAGCAACAACATGGCGCAAGGGCTCGGCGCCGATGCGCCGTATTACCGCAATGCGGTCACGATCGGCAAGAACATCGAGACCACGGGCGCGTCGGCCGGCGTCGATTTCACCGGGCATTCGCTCGGCGGTGGCCTGGCGTCCGCTGCAGCCGAGGCCAGCGGCGGTTCGGCTGTGACCTTCAATGCTGCAGGCCTCAATCCGGAGACCGTCGCGCAATACGGCGGGACCGCCCAGCCGGCCAACATCACGGCCTACCGCGTCGACGGCGATATCCTGACCGGCCTCCAGGAAGGCCGCCTCGGACCGATCAGCGACGGTACGGCGGCGTTGATGCCCAAGGCGGTTGGCAGCCCCGTCACGCTCGACGGTGAAAGCGTGACCACGGTCGGCCGTCACCTGATGGGTGACGTGACGAACGGGATCAACCAGCAGGTCGCGAAGGATCAGCTCGACCTGGTCTCCCAACTGAATTCATCTCACTGATGCGATACAAGAAAGCGATAACCGCCGGCGCGATTGCCGCACTCGTTGGAGTGTCCTCGCCGCTCTGGTGGCCCACTCAAGCCCAAGGGACGAACATGACTGGCTTCAAGCGTTACGCACCGGAAGATTTCTTTTCGGGGCAGCAACTCACGTTGGCTCAGGCCATTCATGACGGCGATCTCACCCGCGTTCAGCAGCTCGCGCCCAAGACCGATCTGAATGCTCCGGGCGCGAAGAATACGACGCTGCTGTCGTATGCAGTTCAGGAAATCGTTCCGGTCAAGAACGACGCGTCTAATCCGCGCTTCCAGATCATTTCGGTGCTCGTGAAGAACGGCGCGGACCCCAAGGCACCGGTTGGCAGTAGCGGCGGATCGGTCGTCGATGTCGCATTGCGGGCCGATACGCCCAATCTGCTGCGCGTGTTGTTGAACAGCGGGCTCGATCCCAACTGGCTTTACAACGGCGACACGCCGATGATCTTCGCGGTTGCAGAGAACCGGCTGCTGCCCCAGCTGAAGCTGCTGGTCGAGCACAAGGCGAACGTGAATGCTCGCGATTCGCTCGGAAAGACGGCGCTCTTCGAGGCGACGATGATTCAGCAGTGGGATGTCGTCGATTACCTGCTCGCGCACGGCGCGGATCCGAAGATTGCCAGCCAACTCGGCGTGTCGTACGGATGGGTGCTGCAGAACGAGTTGAAGAACCATACGGTTGCGGACTCGCCGGCGCGTACGCGTATCGAAGAGATTCGTCGCAAGATCGTCACGGCCGGCGCGCCGTGGCCGCCGCTCGATCCGAAGGCGCAGCGCGCAGCGATGCGCGCTCGCGGCGAGAAGGTCGTGACGCCGGCCGGCCAGACAGATTGAACGCACGCGCGACCGTTGAAGTGTCGTGCAATGGATTCGGGAAATGACGAACGTTCTTGATTCGACGCCGCGTGTCAGGCGAGAGGCGGTCCTCGGTGTATCGGGGGTACTGTACGTCCTCTCGCTGACGATGCCGGCGATGCATTTCGAGAAAGAAGCGTCGCTCAGCGGGATGTCGGTTCTCGCCCAGGGCTGGTGGGGACTGTTCATGCTCAATCCAGCATGGCTCGCCAATCCGCTCTACATAGTTGCGGCCATCCAGCTCGCTCGGAGCCGATATATGCGCGCGAGCCAGCTTTCGGCCGCTGCGTTCGCGTGTGCGCTCTGTTCACTGTTCACGACAAAGTGGTACTTCAACGAAGCAGACGCGACGCCGATATCCGGCTACGGCGTTGCATTTTATGTGTGGCTCGTCGCGCATATCGTATTGCTTGCGGGCAGCTTGCGCTTGCGCCGGGAAAGCATCGTCGCGTTGCCGGGAAAATGAGTGTCGGCGCGTGTGGGCGCTGATTTAAACCCATTCGAACAACTACACATCACGAGAGAACTAGCATGACGGATTCCGAAAACCGTATCCGGATTCACGAAGGCAGCATCGTTCTGCCGGACGGTTTCGAGGATCGCACGACCAACCTATTCGTGCCGGCCGATACGGCTGCGCAGCCGAACCTCAGTGTCGCACGCGACTGGCTCAAGGACGGAGAGACCCTTGCGCCGTATATCGATCGGCAGATCGCGCTGCTCAAATCGAGGCTGCAGGGACACCGGGTGCTTTCGCGTCAGGCAGAACGGCTTGGGCCAGAAACTGAAGGCATGCCTGGGGAGCGCATTGACGCTGCCTATCGGAACGGTCCCAAGACCGTTTTTCAACGGCAAGGCGCATTCATCGTTGCCCCGGGACGCGTGCTGATCTTTACCGCGTCGAGCGCGAAGAGCTTCGGCGAAACGCTCGACGCATTGTGGCGCAACTGGCTCGACGGCTACCGTCCGGCAGAACAAGAGTCGGCATAACAACAGCAAAGGACCATCATCGTGTACGAAGCCGCACGAGTCACTGATCCGATCGATCACACCAGCGCACTTGCGGGCTTTCTGGTCGGAGCCGTGCTGGGCATCGCCCTGATCGCCGCAGTGGCGTTCGCCACGTTCACATGCGGATTCGGCGTGGCGTTGCTGGCCGGCATGATGGCCGGTATCGGAGCGCAGGCTCTCCTATCAATAGGGGAGTCGATCGGGAAGATGTTCAGCTCGCAATCCGGCAACATCATTACCGGTTCGCCGGACGTCTACGTCAACTCCCTTTCGGCGGCCTATGCGACGCTGAGCGGCGTGGCTTGCAGCAAGCACAATCCCATTCCGCTTGTCGCACAAGGATCGACGAACATCTTCATCAACGGGCGGCCCGCGGCGCGGAAGGACGACAAGATCACCTGCGGCGCGACGATCGGCGACGGTTCTCACGACACGTTCTTTCACGGCGGCACGCAGACATACCTGCCGGTCGACGACGAAGTGCCGCCGTGGCTGCGAACGGCGACGGAATGGGCATTCGTGCTGGCGGGTCTGGTCGGCGGCTTGGGTGGGTTGTTGAAGCAGGCTGGCGGCCTGTCGCGTGCGGTCCTGCCGTGCGCTGCGAAGTTCATCGGCGGGTACGTGCTCGGGGAGGCTTTCGGGCGGTACGTTGCGGGGCCGGCGATCAACAAGGCGCTCGGCGGGATGTTCGGCAACCCGGTCGACGTCACGACCGGAAGAAAGATCTTGTTGGCCGAATCGGAAACGGACTTCGTGATCCCGAGCCCGATGCCGGTCGCGATCAAGCGGTTCTATTCGAGCAGCATCGACTATGCGGGGACGCTTGGCCGTGGCTGGGTAGCGCCGTGGGAGCTTCGTCTGCATGCCCGCGACGGGCGGCTTTGGTACACCGACGCGCAAGGGCGCGAGAGCGGATTTCCGTTGCTGCGTGCCGGGCAAGCCGCCTTCAGCGAAGCGGAGCAACGGTATCTGACCTGTACGCCCGACGGCCGCTACATCCTGCATGACATCGGTGAGACGTATTACGACTTCGGCCGATACGATCCGGACTCCGGCCGCATCGCATGGGTGCGCCGCATCGAGGATCAGGCTGGGCAGTGGTGCCAGTTCGAGCGCGATAGCCGCGGCCGCGTCACCGAGATTCTGACGTGCGGCGGATTGAATGCCGTTCTCGATTACGAGCAGGAACACGGGCGGCTTGGCGCGGTCACGCTCGTTCATGGCGATGAGCGCCGGCTGGCCGTCGCTTATGGATACGATCAGAACGGCCAGTTGGCGTCGGTGACGGATGCAAATGGCGCGGTCGTGCGCCAGTTCGTATATACCAACGGCCTGATGGCGAGTCATGTCAACGCACTGGGTTTCACGTCCAGTTATGTGTGGTCGACGATCGAAGGGCAGCCGCGGGTCGTCGCATCGCGCACCAGCGAGGGCGAGGACTGGTCGTTCGAATACGACGTCGACGGCCGGCAGACGCGCGTCCGGCACGCCGATGGTCGCACCGCGCACTGGCGCTTCGACGCACAGTTTCAGATTGTCGAGTACACCGACTTCGACGAGGGACTCTACCGGATCAAGTACAACGACGCCGGCATGCCGGTGATGCTGATGCTGCCCGGTGAGCGCACGGCCGAGTTCGAGTACGACGACGCGGGCCGGATCGTCGCCGAGACTGATCCGCTTGGCCGCACGACACGCACTCGCTATGACGGCAACAGCATGCGGCCCGTGGAGATTGTCGGGCCTGACGGTGGTGCCTGGCGTGCAGAATACGATCCGCAGGGTCGGCTGCTGGTGAGTCAGGATCCGCTTGGCCGCGAAAACCGCTACGAGTATCCGAAAGGGCTGACCTCGCTCCCGCTCGCGCACATTGATGCACTGGGGGGGCGTAAGACTCTGGAGTGGAATAGGCTCGGCGAGCTCGTCGCGCGCACTGACTGTTCCGGCAAAGCGACGCGAACCACTTTTGATCCGTTCGGTCTGCCGGTTATGCGTGAGAACGCGCTTGGTCAGCGCATCACGTACGATGTGCGTCCGACCGGCGAGCCGCTCCGCATTACCTATCCCGACGGAAGTTCGGAGACCTTCGAATACGATGCAGCCGGGCTTATGGTTCGGCACGTTGGCCTCGGCGGAAGGGTCCGACAGTCGCTGCGCAATGCGCGTGGCCAGGTCGTCGAGATAAGCGATCCAGCAGGGCGCCGAACCCGTTATCGGTACGATGCCGACGGGCGGCTTCGAGAGCTACTGCAGGACCGCGCATGCTATGCGTTCACGTACAGTGCCGGCGGTCGGCTCTTGACCGAGACGCGACCGGATGGCGTGGAACGGCGGTTCGGGTACGGGGACGCTGGCGAATTGCTCACGCTTGACATCGTAGGGGCCTCGGTCAATGGCGCTAATGCGAACCGCCCAATTCGCACTATTCGCTTTGAGCGCGACCGGATGGGCAATCTGAAGGTCCAGCATACGCCGACCGAGGTAACCCGCTTTGAGCGCGACAAGGGCGACCGGACGGTGAAGGTTGAGCGTACGCCAACTCCAGCCGGTATTGCGCTTGGCATCACTCCTGACGTCGTGAGCTTCGAATACGACAAAGCGGGTCGCCTTATGGCCGAGCACGGCGTGAACGGCACAGTCGAATATGTGCTCGATGCGCTCGACAACGTGACAACGCTAGCGCTGCCGCACGACCAGACCTTGCAGATCCTGCGGTATGGTTCAGGCCACGTTCACCAGATCCGTTGTGGCGATCAGGTGGTGAGTGACTTCGAGCGTGACGATTTGCATCGTGAAGTGATGCGCACGCAGGGGCGGTTGACTCAGCGTTCCGCATACGATCCGCTTGGTCGGAAAGTCTGGCAGTCGGCAGGATTCCAACCCGAAGCGCTCGGTCGTGGGCGCGGGCACTTGTGGCGGAATTATGGGTACGACGCCGCTGGCGAGCTCATCGAGATGAGCGACGGCCTCCGTGGCAGTACGCAGTACAACTACGATCCTGCCGGGCAGCTGACCCGGCGGGTGAACACGATGGATCGGCAAGTTGAAGAATTCGCGTGGGACGGCGCCGGCAATCTGCTTGACGATGCGCAGCGCAGTAGCCGGGGGTACGTCGAAGGCAATCGCCTGCTCATGTGGCAAGATCTCCGTTTCGAGTACGATTCGTTTGGCAATCTGACGACGAAGCTGCGCGGAGCGAACCAGACCCAGCGGTTCACCTACGACGGGCAGAACCGACTGATCGCAGTCCGAACGCACGACGCGCGTGGCACAGTCGAATCTCGGTTCGAATACGACCCGATCGGGAGGCGGATTGCGAAGACGGATACCAGTTACGACCTGCGTGGCGTAAAACTGCGCAGCGAGACGAAGCGGTTCGTATGGGAGGGGCTACGGCTCGCCCAAGAGGTGCGCGAGACTGGCGTGAGCAGTTACATATACAGTCCAGATGCGTCGTACTCTCCAGCGGCACGCGTTGATGCGGTTATCGCGAATGCACTGGCGGCGGCAGCGATCGACACGGCGAAACTGGCGTCGCGGATATACCACTTCCATACGGATCTGGTGGGCGCCCCATTGGAAGTTACAGACGAAGCTGGAGAGCTAGCGTGGGCGGGACAATATACGGCGTGGGGCAAGGTCAAGCCGAACAGTCGAGAACTGACTTCGGCACGCACGGACCAGCCGCTCCGCTATGCCGGACAATATGCCGATGAAAGCACAGGCCTTCACTATAATACTTTCAGGTTCTACGACCCTGATGTAGGCCGGTTCATTAACCACGATCCGATCGGGCTGCTGGGTGGCGACAATTTGTATGCGTATGCCCCCAATCCTACAGGATGGATCGATCCGTGGGGCTGGTTTGGTGAGAAGCCGTTGAACTCTCCGGATGTGACGAAATGGCTTGAAAAAGGTGGTACCGTTCACGTCGAGGTGGAGTCGGGGACGTGGGTATATACCAACGCAAAAGGTACGGTTGTCCGTTATCCAAATGGTTATCCTGATTTCAAGCCGTATGAGGTCAGATCTGTAGACGTTGAGGGGCTGAAAGGAAATCACAGTAGGGCGCCAACAGGGGACTTTGGATTGGCGGATGCAAAGGCGGGAAGCCCCGCCGACTACACGAAAAATACTTGGCACCACCACGAGAACATGGTAACGATGCAGGAAATTCCGAAGGATATTCACAGTGAGTTCACCCATAGGGGTGGTGTCTCTAATTTGAAGAATCAATCGTCGTGTTAAGGAGGTAAGGTGCCAGTTCTGTATGGAGCAAAACCTGCACAGCCGCTCCTCGGTAAATTGGAGGCGGAACTCGGATTCGTTCTTCCGGCGGATTACAAGGATTTTTTGAAGAAGTGGAACGGCATATTCATTGGTGGCGCCGACTATCTCGATTTTGATTTTCCCGGTGTCGATAATGGAATAATTTCATTTGCTTCGCTTTTTGGAGTCGGAACAAGTAACGAGAATTTTGATTTAATCGAGCAAAACGAACGTGTCAGAGGTGAGGTCGATTTTCTAAACGATTTCTTTGTTATTGGAGATGATCCAGGGGGTAATTACTACGCGCTGGCGCGATTCGATAACGTTGAAAAGGTCCTATATTGGGATAGAACGCATCTGCATGCGGATGACACAGCGAAGCCGGATATTGCAGAGGTGTCAGAATGTGGCAACCTCTACAATGTAGCCGATGGATTCTCGGCATTTCTGAATATGATCGTCGCCGGAACACGGCAAATGCAGTTCGTCGCGGTCGACGACTGGCCGGGCTAAAATATGGATGTCATCGTCGCTGAGATCTCGCACTAGGGCGGTATTTTCAATGATTAAGGGTTGAAGGCGATGAATGACGATTTTGAACAAGCGCGAACGGCATTGCGATCATTCATATTGGAAATGAATCGGTGGGAAAAGGATTTTTACGAGAAAAAGCATAGTGCTCTGAAAAGTGGTGGCGATGTTTCTGGTATTGATGACCGTGCACGAAAAGATCTTTCTGCTATCTTGGAGAAATGGGCGTTCCAAGAAAAGGCAAACCAAGGTCGTTTGATTGACTTGGGTTGTTCGGATCCGCCGACATACGATCCTGAAACTGATGTTGAAGATAGCGTCGAATCCACAGACGGAGAGGTGGTTTTCACCATTCGCCAGACATCGGGAATGTTGACGATATCCCGATTCACGATGAAAGAAAAAGCGGGTAAATGGATGGTGAAGAAAAAAGAGTTTCTTAATTTTAACGACAAATGGCAGCGCTCAGTTCTCTAACAACGTCGTTCGCCCCGTTTCTCTGATTGGGCGTTGTCAAGCCGGACGGAATGGGGCACCCTTTGGTTCCGCGCAGAAAGGTAAATAGTATCGGTCCGGATGTCGTGGGTGCTGAGAGTAACACGCCGACATTTTTTCTTGAGCCGGGGGGGGCGGGATGCACGAGGAGCTGCACCGCGCCATAATAGCTGATGGATTCTCGGTATTTATGGAATTTGGATGTGGGGCGGTGCGTGAGTAACGTTTACGGTTTGAGGCAGGATGAAGCATTTCAGCCTCTCGTTCAAGTCGATGATGACCGTGAAATCGCATATGACAAGAGCGTAGCTATACGAGCAACCGCTCTATGTGGGCGAGGGTTTGGCCAAGACTATGACCCCGTTAAGCTTACGTGGGGTACTTCGCGCAGAAAAAAGACCAGCGACGTTCATACGATGCTATCTCCGTTTCTTCTGTTTAGTGAGAGGGCGCTTGATGTATTGGCGCCGGTACTTCATGACAGCGGGGAGATATTGCTGGTCGAGGCGCCGATAAAAGACATGTTCGGATTTCATGTAACCCGGGTGATCGAGAGTGCTGTCGATATGGACGCATCAAAATTCAAAGTCTACCCTCGGGCGACGGTTTTTAATAAAATATTTCTTCTGAAGAGTCGCATTGAAGGGGTTGATATATTTCGCCTAAAAGAAAGTCCTGCTACAGTATTTGTATCCGAGCGTTTTAGGGAGCTTGTAGAGCAAAATGAATTAAAAGGGTTCGATTTCGGAGAGGTCATTTCGCAATCTGAGAAGTAGGATTTCGCAACTGCCGGTGATTGGTCAGAGAATGGCCCGGGTGGTCTCGATTTCACGAGAGTAACGTGTGAGAATCATACATCGGGGTGGTCGACTTCTAGGCCTCTATGCGCGGGTACGCCAACGAAAGGAATTTAGCGGAGCTGCAACGTTGTCACTCGATCAGTTGAAGCGAATGCGAGAGGCTCTTCGTCCATACGGACTGAAGTTGCTGGAATCGGAATGGAAAGGCTGGCACGCGCAGTATCGATTTCGATGTCGCAAGGGACACGAATCAAGCCGATGCGGCTCCTATCTGTTCTACACGATGGTCCAGTGTCCGGCATGTCGCGTTGACGAGGTCCTTCGTCAGATCCATCAACTCGCGCGCCACGCCGGCGGCCGCTGTCTTTCGGAGCAGTACGCGGGCCGAGGCACACGACTCCAGTTTGTATGTAAGGCAGGGCACGTTTTCGAGAAGACGGTCGAGAATCTGCGAAAAGGCTCTTGGTGCGTGCTCTGCGCGAGGGCGCAGCATTCGAGGCGCATGGCCGATCCGGATGGGATGACGCGTATGCGAGCCGCGGCGAGAGCGAGAGGCGGCAAGTGTTTGTCGGCCGGCTACACGAAACTGACAGAGCGCTATCGTTTCCGGTGTGCTCTTGGACACGAATGGGAGACTTCCGGTACCGAGATCGTGCGGGGTGCATGGTGTCGCATTTGTTCGGACCGAGAGAAGGTGCACGCATATCGTCACAAGGACGGCCTGCCACGGTTACGTGAACGAGCGAAGAGCCACGGTGGGGTTTGTCTCTCGAAGGTCTACGAGGGCAGCAAGGCCTACTACAGATTCCGGTGTGGTGCTGATCACGAATGGGAAACCCAAGGCGCGAGAATCTTTCGTGGTGCTTGGTGCCCGGAGTGTCAGCGGGAGGCAATGCGCTTTGGTATCGAGCGCATGCGGCAGCGGGCGAGGGAGCTCGGCGGCCGGTGCTTGTCTGAAACATACCGAAACGCGGCGACTCGGCTGGAATGGGAGTGCGAATACGGCCATCGTTGGGAGGCTGCTCCTGCGGCAGTTGTACGGGGGCATTGGTGCCCAGTGTGTAGCCGCGACGCGTCGAGGCTTGGGCTTGATCTGATGAAGAACATTGCGCTTGAGCGTGGTGGGAAGTATATCTCAGCGACTTATGTGAATAGCGCAACCAGACTTGAGTGGGAATGTGCCCGAGGCCATCGATGGCTCGCCACACCGAATACGATTCGACGTGGCCACTGGTGTGCTCGGTGTTATTTCATCAGTATCACGACAACCGAAGAGACTCGCCGCAAGCGGCGACATGAAGCGGTCGGGAGGTGAGCTTTTCAACCGGATGCGCGACGCGCCGGCGCGTTTCAGCTCCGTGAGATTGTCTTTGGCGGACAATGACGCTATAGGATATGAACCGTTGCTCAATCGCTCATGACGTACTGTTTTGTTATGCTCTGGTGTGATCGCATGGAATCAGAGACGAACGATGCTCATTCGAGAACAAGGGCGCCTCATCAAGTTGCTTCGGGTCGAGCCTCCAAAGCGGCCTTCCATCAGGGCGCGGGCGCGCGAATGTGTCATCGGTACGTTTCGTGCCGATGAACCTGTCCCGACTCGTCTGCTTGACGCTTTGTCCCGCGACGAGCGGAAGCTGCTCGAGCGATGGCTCGAAGCCTATCGGGAAAGCAAGGCGCGCGATCAAGTGCGCCCCGTGCTGGCCAGCGCATCCGAACAGCTCGAGAGGCTCGTTGGTGCGCTCGAAGTGGCGGCCGACACTTTGTCGAGCGCCGAAGCAGATCAGATTTGGGCGCAGCTTCATGCGATTGCGCGCACGTTGAAGAGAGCGGGGCATCCGCGGCCGCGAGCAGCACGTCGGCCGCCGGCGCCACTGCCAGGGCAGCAGGACTTCTTTGGTGAATTCGACGAGCTCGAGCGGCTGGCCGAACAATGAACATGCGCCGCTTGATTTTCTCTATGCGAGGCGGACGGGCAGAGGTTGGCGCACCGGTCGTCGTCTACAACAACGACATCTGGCTCGATGTGCTTTCGCCGATCGCTTGGCCGGTTTCCTTGGCGGCCCGGTTCCGCCGAGCTGCGGATTGCGCATGCCCGTTTGGCACTTCAATTTCGGTGATCTGCTGATACTTACGTGCCCAGTCGGCCCCGAGTACATCGGCGGAGAACACGACACCCGGCGCAATCTGAACAAGCTGGCTCATCGGCAGGTCTTCCTAAGCGGACTGAACGTCGAAGTGCGCAGCGGCGTAGCGCGCGCTGCAGTTCCACACTTCGACGCCGTCACGCGTGAACGTAGCCCATCCATCTTTCACGATCATCTCTGCACACGGAAATACGTCGCGATGTCCGTTTGCCGTTGCCGCGACGATCGTACGCTCCCGACACGTTGTCCAGTATTTCCCGTCGGACAGAGGCGGGACATCGGGATCACGTGTCAACTCGGCTCACTGTTCGATCAAAAAGCGACTGCGATTCTTGGCCTGCGCAATCCAATGCGGCGCTTTACCGCGGCCGCTCCACGTCGCGCCGGTCTTCGGATCACGATACTTCGGCGCAATCGGGGCACGAGGGCTCGATGCAACGGCGCGACGTCGACCGAAAAGTTGTTCGGGCGTGATCCCGTATTCGGCAATCTGTTCGCGGATGGAGGAAATGATGGCGTCCAGCTCTGCAAGCCGCGCTTCTTCCGCTTGCCGTGCCAGTGCGTCTGCCTGTGCTTTAAGTTCGAGATAAGTAGACATATTTGGAGCAGGATTCCGTTGTTGGAAAGTGGTGCGGGAAGCAACGCGCACAGCTTCAACGCATTGTTGCGGCTTGTCAAATCGCCGCTACGGCGCAGGTGGAAATACGGTCGGCCGACATCATTGGCCAATGAGCACTGCAAGCGCTTGGAGGCATACCGGAAAGCCAAACAATACAGTGGGGATCGCTATGAACACGGCAATGACTATCGTGAGCGGATCTGATTTTTTGACCCCGATCGCTCCCGTGATCAGGAAAACGATAGTCGCGACGACTGTGACGACAACCTTGATAGTGAGTGATGTCATTTTTCCAATCGTAAGCGTCATTTCGTGGCCGCATGGACAGAGCTGCAGCCGGTGTCCAAAGTGATGTCCGTTACTTCAAGTGATGG